>NZ_JBLVXX010000046.1:0-44699 GCF_048283985.1 Enterobacter cloacae complex sp. 6730903
TCACGCTGAAAATGCCGGCCTTTGAATGGGTTCATGTGCAGCTCCATCAGCAAAAGGGGATGATAAGTTTATCACCACCGACTATTTGCAACAGTGCCCCCCGCCCTGCAGGAACGCCTGCGCCAACTGCATCCCTACGAACTCCCGGAGCTGCTCGCGGTCGAAGCCGCGTCCGGCCTGCCCGAATACCTGCAATGGCTGGCCGCCGAGAGCCGACCGGTAAACTGAGCCAATGACCGCATCCACGATCCGCCTGCGCCGCTGGCTGGCCGGGCTCGCCCTGCTGCTTGCGCTGCCCGCGACCTCGGCCGTCGCCCAGGACTTCGAACTGCCGCCGGTCGACGAGGTCTTCGTCCTGTCCGCGCAGGCCACCGCGCCGGACCGCATCGAGGTGCGCTGGCGGATCGCCGACGGCTATTACCTGTACCGGCACCGCACCTCGGTCAAGGCCGATGCCGCCTTCACCGGCGCGACCATGGCGCTGCCGAAGGGCAAGGCCTACCGCGACGAATTCTTCGGCGACGTCGAAACCTACCGCAAGGAATTGCTCGGCACCCTCACCGGCACGCCCGCGGCCGGCGCGAGCGCGACCACCCTGACCGTGAAGTACCAGGGCTGCGCCGATGCCGGCGTGTGCTACCCGCCGCAGACCCGCACCCTGAAGGTCGCGTTGCCGGGCGAAGCGGGCGCTGGCGGCTTCGGCTGTAAGGCGCGCGGGCTGCATGATTATGTCGTCAAGAACGGCTCTGCCGATCATCCCAACGCCGAGGTGAAATTCGCACTGGGTGATGTGGTCAACACCATGATCGGCTGCACTAATGGTGAAACGATCATGCTGTGCCACGACACCTCGCTGCCGCGCCCCTATTCTCTCGGCTTTCGGGTGCAAGGCACCGAGGGGCTGTGGATGGACGTCAACAAGTCGATCTATCTGGAGGGCAAGAGCCCACAGCCGCACCGCTGGGAGCCTGCCGAGGGCTGGTTTGCGAAATACGATCACCCGCTATGGAAACGCTACGCCGATCTGGCGGCAGGGGCCGGGCATGGCGGGATGGACTGGTTCGTGATCCACGCTTTTGTCGAGGCGCTGAAGGCCAAGGCCCCGATGCCAATCGACATTTACGACGCGCTGGCCTGGAGCGCGATCACGCCTCTGTCGGAACAATCGATTGCTGAGGGCAATCGCACGTTAGATTTTCCCGACTTCACCCGAGGGCAGTGGCGCACCCGCAAGCCGATCTTTGCGCTGAACGACGCCTATTGATCGACGCGATTTAGGCCAAGCGCACCGCAAAGGCGAAATTGGTAATCTTGTCGGTATCCTTGACGCCCGGCGCGCTTTCGACGCCGCTGGAGGTATCGACCAGCGGCGCTCCGGTGCGCGCAATCGCCTCGGCAACATTCGTCGGATTTAGCCCGCCTGCCAGCCCCCACGGCAAGGCACCGCGATATCCGGCCAGCAGCGACCAGTCGAACGCCAACCCCATGCCGCCGGGCAGCGCGCCTTTGGGGGTCTTGGCGTCGAACAAGATCAAGTCCGCCGCCCCGGCATAGGCTGCGGCGCGTGCGACATCGCTGGCGCTGGCGACGGGCAGCGCCTTCCACACCGGCTTGCCAAACCGCGCGCGCAACTGGGCCACGCGTTCGGGCGATTCCGAACCGTGCAGCTGCAGCGCGTTCAGCTTGGCTGCCACCAGTGCGTCGGCGATGACAGCATCATCCGCATCGACGAACAAACCGACCATGGCGATCTGGCCAGCTGCGCGCGATGTCAAAGCGCCCGCGACATTCGACGTAACCGCACGGGGCGACGCTGGATAGAACACCAACCCGGCATAGTCCGCCCGCGCCGCGATGGTCGCATCGAGCGCCTCGGGTGTGCTGATCCCGCAAATCTTGATTTTCGCGGGCATGCGGTCAGTCGGGGTTCTGGATCAGCCGCACCAGCGTGCAGTCGGGATCGATCAGGTAGCCGATCCTCAGGCCGCTCGCCTCCAGTTGCGGAGCTTTGAAGCGCGGCCAGCCGGTGCTTTTTTCCTCGGCTCCCGCCGCGTTCACCAATGCCACCATGGCATCGAGATCATCCAACCGCAGGCAACAGCCGAACGAGCTCGTAGCTGGGTCGAGGTCAGGATAGGGGAAGAATTCGAGCTGCAAACCGCCGCGCTGCAGGATCATCCAGCCGCGATCCTTCCAACTCGTCGCAAAGCCCAGCTTCGCATAAAACGCCTCTGTCACATCGAAATCGCGCGATGGCAGATTGGGGGTGACGTGGTCAGCCATGGCTCAGCGCAGCTTGTCGGCCATGCGGGCCGTATGAGTGATTGCGGCGCGGCTATCGGGGGCGGAATGGCTCATCACGATCATGCTGGCCTTGGGGAACGCCGCACCAAACGCGCGCGCTGACGCGGCGTAGTGCTCAGTGTCGGCATCACCGAGATTGCCGAGCGACTTGGCCTTGCTGTCCTTGATCAGGCAGCCACCAAAAGCGATGTCGGTGCCGTCGATCCCAACGGTGATATTGTCACTGGTGTGGCCGGGGCCGGGGTAAAATACCTTGAGCGGGCCAAAGTTGGGCGCGGTTGCTGGTTCGACCCAGCCATTGGCGGCGAAAGTCAGGCTGTGTTGCGCCGCAACCAGCCCCTCTTGCGGGGCAAGCTGGTTCGACAACGCATTGGCATAAGTCGCAATCCCCGCCGCATGCAGCGCGTCCATACCGCCCATCTTGTCCTGATGCGCGTGAGTCACCACCGCCAGCGCGACCGGCAGGTTGATCTCCTGCTTGATCCAGTTGAGGATCTGGGCGGTCTGGTCATCGGTCCAGGCGGTATCGACCAACAGCACGCGGCCGCCATCCCTGACGATCAAACCGTTGGAAGCGACTGCCCCGAAACCCGGCATGTCGAGATAGGAAGTGTGCTGCCAGACATTCGGTGCGAGCTGGCGGAAAACCAGATCGCCAAACCGTTGGTCGCCAGTTTCCATTTGCTGGCCAATCGTCGGGCGGATTTCACCGGGCATGCACCCGCTCAGCATCAATGCAGCGGCTAATGCGGTGCTCAGCTTCGCGACCGGGTGCATAATATTGGGCAATTCCATCAAGTTTTCCTTTTATTCAGCATTAAAAACCCCGCAAATGCGAGGCCTAGTAAATAGATGATCTTAATTTGGTTCACTGTAGCAAAAATATGGGGCGAATTCAAACATGAGGTGCGACAGTTTCAAAAGCCATATGATAATCAACAAGCTGAGCAAATTTCTCTAAGGAAGGTGCGAACAAGTCCCTGATATGAGATCATGTTTGTCATCTGGAGCCATGGAACAGGGTTCATCATGAGTCATCAACTTACCTTCGCCGACAGTGAATTCAGCAGTAAGCGCCGTCAGACCAGAAAAGAGATTTTCTTGTCCCGCATGGAGCAGATTCTGCCATGGCAAAACATGGTGGAAGTCATCGAGCCGTTTTACCCCAAGGCTGGTAATGGCCGGCGACCTTATCCGCTGGAAACCATGCTACGCATTCACTGCATGCAGCATTGGTACAACCTGAGCGATGGCGCGATGGAAGATGCTCTGTACGAAATCGCCTCCATGCGTCTGTTTGCCCGGTTATCCCTGGATAGCGCCTTGCCTGACCGCACCACCATCATGAATTTCCGCCACCTGCTGGAGCAGCATCAACTGGCCCGCCAATTGTTCAAGACCATCAATCGCTGGCTGGCCGAAGCAGGCGTCATGATGACTCAAGGCACCTTGGTCGATGCCACCATCATTGAGGCACCCAGCTCGACCAAGAACAAAGAGCAGCAACGCGATCCGGAGATGCATCAGACCAAGAAAGGCAATCAATGGCACTTTGGCATGAAGGCCCACATTGGTGTCGATGCCAAGAGTGGCCTGACCCACAGCCTAGTCACCACCGCGGCCAACGAGCATGACCTCAATCAGCTGGGTAATCTGCTGCATGGAGAGGAGCAATTTGTCTCAGCCGATGCCGGCTACCAAGGGGCGCCACAGCGCGAGGAGCTGGCCGAGGTGGATGTGGACTGGCTGATCGCCGAGCGCCCCGGCAAGGTAAGAACCTTGAAACAGCATCCACGCAAGAACAAAACGGCCATCAACATCGAATACATGAAAGCCAGCATCCGGGCCAAGGTGGAGCACCCATTTCGCATCATCAAGCGACAGTTCGGCTTCGTGAAAGCCAGATACAAGGGGTTGCTGAAAAACGATAACCAACTGGCGATGTTATTCACGCTGGCCAACCTGTTTCGGGCGGACCAAATGATACGTCAGTGGGAGAGATCTCACTAAAAACTGGGGATAACGCCTTAAATGGCGAAGAAACGGTCTAAATAGGCTGATTCAAGGCATTTACGGGAGAAAAAATCGGCTCAAACATGAAGAAATGAAATGACTGAGTCAGCCGAGAAGAATTTCCCCGCTTATTCGCACCTTCCCTAGGATGTCTTTTAATGAGTTCAGCAAATTTTCTGGCTGAAAAGCCTTCTTTTCTTGACTCAAGCATTAATGCAGTACGATCTTCAAAGTTAAGATGATGGTATGACAATTTTATATACTCCATAAACCCTTTAAATTAATTAGGTGGTTTATGTCGCACTTCAAGTTTTACTCTGCCAACTTTAAATCAGTGGCTCCACTAACACTCTTCACTTATTTATTTAAAATTTAGCGACGTTAAAAGACAATTAAGTATTTTTAGATAATGGGGTTCTAGGGATTTTCCGTCCAAAAACGACAAAGTGCTCTGGAGGCCGCGCCGTCCGTGGCCTCCAGAGGGGTATTACTTTTCGCTGACGGGTAAATATCCCTCGATTGAGCGCATAAGCTCCTCCAGATCTGGCAATTTTTCGCTCAATTCGAAGTGGTAAGTCCCCTTGAGGTTAATGTTGTGCCAGGCCACAGGGGATGCCTGTTTGACGATATCTATTCTCTTGGTATCTCCTTGGTATTCGAAGCTGGTCAACAGCTGGCTGAGTATCCTGGAGTTGAAGTAAACGATGGCATTGGTGACCAGGCGAGCGCACTCATTCCATAGCTGGATTTCTTCGTCTGAACTGCCCCGGAACTGATCCCCATTGACGCTGCTCACGGCCCGACGCAGTTGGTGATAGGCCTCTCCCCGGTTCAGCGCGCGCTGAACATAGTTTCTTAAACTGGCATCATCGATGTAGCACAGTAGATAATTCGCTTTCACCAGGCGATTGTATTCCGTCAGGGCTTCCAGCAGCGGGTGATTGCGCTTGTACTCCGAGAGCTTTCTCACCAAGGTGGCTTGCGTTGTTTTCCGCTGCTTAAGTGATACTGCAATCCGTTGGATGGTATCCCAGTGCTGCGCAATACGATGGGTATTGATTGGCTTTTTTAAGCACAGCTGAATTCGGTGTTCTTTGTCTTCCTTGACATCAAACATGTCATTGATCACTTTGCCAACCTGGGCATAGCGTGGGGCAAACTGGTATCCGAACAGATCCAGTAACGCGAAGTTCACATGGTTCACCCCATGGGTATCGGTTGAGAGCACATCCGGAATGATGTCTGACGTATTGCTCATCAACAAATCAAAGATGTAGTGCGATTCATGTTCGTTGGCGCCGATCACTCTGGCGTTGATCGCAGCGTGATTGGCGATCAAGGTCATGGCAGAAACACCTTTTTGAGTGCCAAAGTACTTCGACGAATAACGGGTTTTGAAGGTCTCGCGCCGGGCTTCGAACTTTTGACCATCGGCACTGGCGTGGATCACATCTTCCTGGATGTTGTAGTACCGGAAGATGGGTAGCTTGGCTGTCGCGTTATTGATGTTGTCGTTAGCAGCATTCAATGTTTCCAGGCGAAGATAGTTCGCCTGGATAGTGCTGAGCTGATCATAGGTACGATCAGAGATCTGTGCCATGCCGTAAATGCCTTGATTGGTTGCATTGCCGACCAGAATTGCCAACAGGTCATATTCATGGGAACGGCTTCTGGATTGGGAACCCAGCACATGAGCGAAGCAGTCAATGAAACCGGTGTCACGATCAACCATGCGCAGTACATCCGCAATCCCCGTTGTGGGAATTTGCTGGAAGAAGGGATTGTTGACCAGATGATGTTTGCTGGCCGAAGGCAGGCGCCAGAAGCGTTTACCCTGCGGATTACGCAAGATGATATTCCGGTTGTCTTCCTGTTCAAGATATTCGCCGACTTCGTACAAACGGGTATCCAATTCCATGGCCATCTGTTTGATCAGCTTTTCAGGCTCCTCCGCTAATTTTGTAAAATGGCTCTGTTGAAGCAGCGTATATTTGTTTTTTCGCCAATGTTCCCCGTCGATCAGGTCGGCGTCGAGTGCCCGGTATTTAGTGATATCAGGCAGCGTCAGCTGGCCATTCAGGCGATCAGGAATCTGTTGATAGAGGAACCACTCATAACGATCGATCAGGATATTCCCTTCACCATCCAGCAGGAATTCACGTGATTTTTTGGAAAGGAGTCTGGTGTCGGCAGTTTGCAACTGAGCGTCCTGGCCGTTGAGTTCGTTTTGTGTTTTCGCCAAGGCGGCCGCTAAGTGCTGGGTGCCGTCGCAGCCTTCGAAGCGCAGACATAGGAACAACTCTCGCAGCAAACCTTTCCGCAGACTTTCTTTCTCGTCGCAGTACTGCCACATGGCTTCATCGACCGATCGTCGCTGCTCGTTCAGGAAGAGACATACAGATTCCAGATCCCTTTTGGTCAGCAGGCTCAGTGCTTGCTGTCTTACTGTTGCAAACGGTAGTTGCAGATCAATGCTGTCATCAATGAACAGGTGCAGTACTTCAGCTGCCTTGCTGACATTTTTAGCTGCTTTTTGCCAATCCTTAAACACCGCTTCCTGCGCATAATCCTTTGCCTTCTGTTTGGTCTGTCTGACATGATGCACAAAGCCATCGGCAATACGTTCCAGCGCTTGCTGCCATCGCGTTTGAAGATAGCACAATAAATACAGCCATTGGCTGCCTACGGTTTGACGTTTCAGTTTGGCACCGTAGTAGTCGACTTTCTCTGCCAGGTGTTGCAGATTTTTCTGCGACAGTGATAGCGTGCTCAACAGCAGATCCACTTCCGGCATCCAATGCTGGATATGGCGATAGACAATCAGTTCTTTCTCCAACTCGGTTCCGGTGAAGTTACGAGCCGATTGTCGCAACTGTCGGAACGGCAGTGGACCTGTGCCGTTCACGAGCTCCGCCAGTGCTTGCTTAAGACCGCGTGACATTGCACGCTCAAGGTGCGCGGCCATGTGTTCCTGTTCGTCTCCCACCACCTGACTGATGATCTTTTGCAGCGTGCTGTAGGCAGGGATTGCGATCTTCTGCCCCGAACAATATTCATTGGCCGCATCGAAGAGGTGCCTAGGCGCTGTCCAGGCTCTGGCTTGCTGGGATAAGTAATCTCTCAACGCCGCTCCATGGTCTTTGACATTCCAGCGCTGGTAGTTGCAGAGCTGGAAAACACGTTGGTAAATCCGTTCGTTCTCTTTTGGCGTGAGATTAAAGGGTCTACAGCCTGGGCCTGGTAGAACGGTTTGATAAACGTATTTGAGGTCCTGCTTGATCTGATGAAAGCCGGGATTCAGCACCACCGGCTTGGCTTTGAAATAGCCCAGCAGTACCACCAGCATGTAACGCTGGCCCCGATGACGGAGGCTTTTAGCGATCGCCAGTTCCTTATCGTTCAGCGAGAAAAAGAAGCGTTGGTCGGCGGAGGTGAAAGCGGGGGGTCCATATAACTCATCTTGTTCTGCCTCGGACAAGATTTGGACACGTTCTTCGAATGCCATGGATTTAGCCCAAAAAGACTAAATCTTACTCAAACAGAGCCCAAATAGGGATCTCGAAAAAAGTAATACCCCTCTGGAGGCCACAGACGGCGGGGCCTCCAGAGCACTTTGTCGTTTTTGGACGGAAAATCCCTAGAACCCCTCAGTGGGACGAAATGATCCGGACCGCTGGCTCCCTGAAGCTGGGCAAAGTACAGGTTTCAGTGCTGGTCCGTTCATTGCTGAAAAGTGAACGTCCTTCCGGACTGACTCAGGCAATCATTGAAGTGGGGCGCATCAACAAAACGCTGTATCTGCTTAATTATATTGATGATGAAGATTACCGCCGGCGCATTCTGACCCAGCTTAATCGGGGAGAAAGTCGCCATGCCGTTGCCAGAGCCATCTGTCACGGTCAAAAAGGTGAGATAAGAAAACGATATACCGACGGTCAGGAAGATCAACTGGGCACACTGGGGCTGGTCACTAACGCCGTCGTGTTATGGAACACTATTTATATGCAGGCAGCCCTGGATCATCTCCGGGCGCAGGGTGAAACACTGAATGATGAAGATATCGCACGCCTCTCCCCGCTTTGCCACGGACATATCAATATGCTCGGCCATTATTCCTTCACGCTGGCAGAACTGGTGACCAAAGGACATCTGAGACCATTAAAAGAGGCGTCAGAGGCAGAAAACGTTGCTTAACGTGAGTTTTCGTTCCACTGAGCGTCAGACCCCTGTTACCGATGCAAGAACAGGGGAGTTTCATGAAATGCCTGTTTAGGAGTGATTAAAGGTAACTTGTGCGCAGAAGGTCAGGTGTGTGGTGGTTAGTACAGACTAGTGAATGTTGTAACTAAACTATATTTTTATTAAAGGCCGGAGGTGGTGTTCCTCCGGCCTTAATTACGTTTCCGTGTTCATTAGTCGATGAACTGGCGGATCAGTTCCAGAATGGCAATCAGCGCGTTTGCAAGCGCCGCTACCGCCCTCAGAACGATGATTAACAGGTTAATCATCCGTTTTCTCCATAAATGGAGTAAAGACACCGTGGCTTGCTCTTACACTGCCTGTCACCACGGCTTCTCTTCGTCTTGTCAGTTGTAGAGAGTCTCACTCCTGCCAGAGCACAGATAACCAGCACCACCTGTATTACCTGTCAGGACTTTGAACCTGTTCATGCCGCATTTAGCGGAATGCAGGGAGAGACTCACCACAGAGCTAACCCTCTGATTATACGTTTATCTAACGTTCAGGCAAACCGTTAACGCACAGTCACTGCCCGTCATATTGCATAATCAGGCTTCACGGATTATCATACTATTGTCAGTTGTAGAGAGTTTCCCTTCCGGGCTGAGTTACCAGCTCGCACCGGAACCGTAAAAAAGCCGACCTCACCAGTCGGTTTTTTTACGTCTGCGGTTTCCCGCTTCGTTTAAATCTATTTTAAATGAATAAATTGTTCTGCGGCAAACCCAACAACATAAGGACGTTAGGGTTGATGGTTGCCGAAATCGCGGTGCGTTACGTGAATTCTGAGGTTTTGCGAGGGGGATTGGGCGCGAGAATTTACGAGAGAGCGCCGGAACAATGCCGGGATCACAAACCATCACCCGTGAAAGAAATCTTCCGGCATTGCCCGGTCAGGTAGTATGACATTCATTGTCAACGGCCATCAATTTATAAGCTGCTTTGCACTTCATAAAAGATCACCACCAGGGCTGCTAAAACAGTACCGATAGCCAGCACGTTAAAAAGTACGTCCTTCATCTTTACGAACGACATACTGATTTGCGTCCTTTCCCTTTTGTCAGCCTTCTCTATCATCCAGCGTTGGTATGAATCACTGTTACTTTTTCTGTCCATGTTCCCCCCAATTCATCAATGAGCACCAGGCGGCCACCAGGCTTCTTGCCAACAAAGTAACGGCCTCGCGGCAGACGTTCGCCAGTCTTCAGCCGTTCGATCCAGTCCTGAAATGCAGGGCGCGGTTTATAGCTGTAGCGGCCAAAATCAGCTAAAGACTGCGTGACCATGACTGTTTGGCAGCCATGCTTTCTCATATCACGAAACGTATTTTCCAGTGCAGCCAGTGTATTCATTTGCACGTTCTCTCTGCTTTTCCCATGAAGATATTAACGACACTCAAAACTAACACCGTTGGCATGATCACGGCAGCATAGCCGACAGCAACGGCCTGATATATGGTCAATGAGTAGTCGGGCTGTTTATACAATACGACTGAAAAAATGCTCCCCAAACAAGCAAGCAGAGTTAAAAACAAGTAATCGACAAATCTGTTTTTATAGATAACCCATGCAACGATGCAGGGATATGACACCAGGCACAGGATAATCGCATTTGTGGTATGCACGTTTCGCTCCTTGTTATTTAAGGGTTGTCAGCCAGATCAAACAGATTGTTCAGGCTGGAACGGAATTGTTTTACCGATGATACCAGCTCCTGACTCCGCGCTTTTTCCTGCGCCAGTTCACGCCGTAGCTGCGCCATCTCGTCTCTGTTACGCTGAAGCTCAAGGATAGCCGTCATAAAGGTTTTGCTGGCTGATGCCTGTCCGGTCGCTTCCTGCGCCTTTTTAATGGCCTGATCTTCGTCGTCATTCGTTCTGATTGTGTAATGCCCCATGATACCCCTCTTTTGCTGTCATTTTTGCGCTGCCGGCGCGAACCCGGGAAGAAACTTTGCTGGCAAAAAACACTGGCCAACAGATGTGACCGGGAAAATTTGCTGGCAATTAATTTTCGATGAAAGCCAGCTCGCAATCGCCGCATTCAATATTCAGTCCGGCTTTGCCCCACACGGCAGCGCCACACCCGCGACACTGATATTTAACTTTATTTCGTTTTGGCTTGTCCTCAAATGCTGCAACTGACAAATCATTGTCATTGCTCCCGGCCATATCATCTGAATGGCTCCCGTTCTGCGGTGACACTGACGGCAGCAGAGCCATAGAAAGCACCGCTTCTATATCAATCCCGGCCTCAGCATTTTGATGCGCCAGAGCAAGCGTTTCGCGCCATTGCTCTATTACGGCGGTCATATCTTTTTGTTGTTCGACCTGGACAGGGAAGCGATCAAACCAGCTCAAAGCAAATTGCCCCTGGAACAGTTCCAGTGTGACGCGCTGGAAGCGGCCACCAGGGATCGGATAGTCATTAATCTTCTGGCCGACTTTCGCACCACCAGGTCTCCCGGTGGAGGAGGGCATAAGTCCGATACTTTCCATTTTTGCCGCCCACTGCGCATTGTGGTACGTCTTACGCGACGGGTTGCCGTAGTGGTACTGCCACATATGGCACTGCTCATGAACCAGCGTTTGCATGACTTCAATAAGCGGGTACACCGGGAAGTATTCAGGATTGAGGGCGATTTCATCAATCATCCTGCCGCTGCCGTCAGCAGCAACAAAGCGCCTGTAACTGAAATAGCCCATTGTGTTCTTGCCGCGCTGGAACGTAATCAGACAGTCAGGGAGTTCGCCGTCAAAAAGGCGCTGGTTATAGAAATCAAACGCCTGTTGTAGCTCGCTGTAAGCGCGTTCCGTGGCTCTTGTCATGCTGAAGTTCGCTTAGCGGCGTTCCGATATTCCTGTAACTCTGCAACAATAGCAGGGAACACATCAGCGCAACGCTGTGCCAGCTTAACCGCCTTTGAACAAACGCCCATACCATGTGCTCTTTTGAGCGCCTCCAACAAATCTACCAGTTCCTCGTCAGTGATTTTTTCAGTCATCTATTAAGCTTCTCCATTATCTGTATCGTACGATACAGATAATATAAACCACACCTTTGATAGCGGCAATCTTTTTTGCTGGCAATTTCACGCCCAGGGCGGGCATCGAGCGGGTAATATTGCTGGCAAAAATCAACGGCCAAACCGGCTGCAGGAAACTGGTTTGCTGGCAAGCGTGATTTACTGCTGGGCTTGACACCTTGCCATTGTATGACGCTTGTTTTAGTGTCAAATGAACAACCAGCGCGAGAAGAATATAGGAAGCAAAAGCAATGGATATCAAACCTAACTCAGTGATCCACCTGGAGCCAGGCGAAACATTACCCGGCTATACCAATCTGAAACCCGTACCTGATAAGTATTTCGATGAGTTAAAGGCACTCATAAATAAACTCAATACTCAATCCGGTAATATTTACCTCAAGTTAAAACAGATGTACGCCTTTTTGGATCGTTTTAACAAAGAATTTGTGAGCACGTTTACCTCCTGTCAAAAGGGGTGCTCTTCGTGCTGTAAAATGGATGTTCATTTAACCGCGCTTGAGGCAACACATATTGCACAAGCAAGTAAACTTACTGCCAGAGACAACCCGCTTACGACCGGGCATGAGTCAAAATGTCCGTTTTTGTCTGAGAAGGGAACATGCTCAATCTACAATTACCGCCCGCTGTTATGCAGGACATATCATGTACTCACTCCGCCGGAGATGTGTAATGACCTGGATGCACAAGTCATGCAGTATGGTTCTCAAAGCGCGAACATGGGAAATCACATCTACAAAACAATAGCAGAGTGGATCTATTTTCAGACGTATCACTGCACTGGTAAGTTAGAAACCAAAGATATCAGAGACTACTTCCCTTATCCCCGCGAAGATATCCAAAGATTTCTTCACCATAACCCCCCGCGCCCTTTTTGCTAAAAAAAAGCCTCTGACGCAGTGTCAGAGGCTTGTTAGATTACTGTTCGTCACCAGCAGTGCTGGAAGCATCTTTTTTGATGAGAAACTCATCAAGAGAACGGCCAGCTTTTAACGCTTCGTCGATTGGTTTTGGTGTCCGGCCACGACCAGACCAGTATTTCGTTTCGCCGTTTTCATCAAACTGATATTTAGGCGGCGCTTTTGGCAACGTCTTTTTGCGTGTTTTTTGCGCATCTTCGGACAGGCCAAGCAGTTCTTCCGGTGAAAAACCTTCTCCGGCAATCAACTGGAGCAGTTCCTGGCGCTTTCTTTCGCGCTCTGCGCGTTCTGCTGCCTCACGCTCTGCTTCTTCACGACGTTCTTCGATCACGGCGTTAAGCTTTTCCTGCATTTCCAGCAGTTGTTCAAAGCTGGTTTCTCGCGCAAAAACACGAACAGAGCGAATATTCAGGAGTAGCTTTTTTGTTGCGTCAAACGTTTCATTTTCACTCATCGAGTTAATCCTTATTTTTTACTGAACTGAAACCCAAGTTTACCCGTAGTTTTATCCTGCAAAACAATTGCAGCGTCAAACTTTTTCCCGGTTTTATTACTGGTAAAGCCTTTAATCTCTCCGGTTTTACCTTTTTTGATTAATGTCTCAACCTGATTTTGTGTCAGTTTTTTTCCTGACACTTCAGACCAGATTTTAAACTCGCACCCGGAACAGAAAAAGCCTTTAGGCCGGATAATAATTTCTTTACTGCATGAAGGGCAGGGGGCTTCGAGCCGGGACATGGAACCTTCTGATCTGGATTTTGCTTCCATATCCGGTTTGCCGTCTTTGTCCGGGAATGTTGTCTTGCATTCAGGGTAGCAGGAGCATCCCCAGAAAAAGCCATTTTGCCCCTTACGCTTACGCAGGAAACCGTTGTTACAAACCGGGCAGGGCGTGGCATTTGAAGAAATCGAAATTCCGTTCCTGTCCAGCTCGTCGATTAACCCCTGGACGTACTCATCATTTTCCTTAATAAACTCCTCAACTGTCAGCTCTCCGGCTTTGATCTGAGACTGCTTTTCAGCCCACAGAGCGGAGATATCCGGTTTAGTGATTTCAGGAGGCAGTGCAGCGCAAAACTCCTGGCCTTGTTTTGTGGTTTTCCATACCAGCTCCGAATACCCCTTTTCTTTTTCGATGGAGATAAGCCCGGTATTTGCCGCCAGTTTCTCAAGAATACCCGCGCGGGTGGCTTCCGTTCCGATACTGCCACGATCACTGCTGCCCTCGTCTTTCGCTTCCAGCGCCTTTCTGAGAGCCGGATCATCAATGAATTTTGCCGCACTCGTCATGGCGGCCAGTAACGTTGACTCTGTGAAATAGCGAGGTGGTGTAGTCTTTTTCTTGTCCACGTCTGCCGATTCACACAGGCCGCTGTCATTAAATTTCAGCAATGAAAGGTCAAAACCGTCCGTTCCGGCATCTTCGGTTTCGTCCTCGTCATCACTATCCTTACCCAGCGCTTCCCAGCCCTTTTGTACCAGAACGCTCTGTGTGGCCGTAAAGGTATCCCCCTTAATATCAAAGTGGATTTTCGTCTTGTTGCGGATCGCATCCGGGTAGAACAGCCCGATAAAGTAGACGGACACCAGGTTATAAACGTTCCGCTCTTTTTCATTAAGCTGAATACCGGCTCCGCTTTTTGTCGTCGGGATGATGGCGTGGTGCGCCTCAATCTTACTGGCATTAAAGGCTTTGTGTTTCTGGCCTTTATCCATATCTACGATCGCAGACGCCAGTTCGGGTACGGTGGCCGCTATAGCAGTGGCAATATCTCCGGCCTGGTAATAATGCTCATCTGAAAGATAGCGATTGTCAGAACGTGGATAGGTCAGAAGCTTGTGAGTTTCATACAGCCCCTGCATCACATCGAGCGTATCTTTTGCAGAATAACCAAATCGCTTTGCGCAGAGCTGCTGAAGCGTGGAAAGGTTAAGCGGAAGCGGAGGCTTGCTATTTTCCGGCTTTGTCGTCGCGATAGTAACAATAGCATCCTTACCCGTAACACGTCCGGCAATATGCGCGGCCTGAGCTTCGGAGATCAGGCGTTTTTTCTCGTCTATCTGATCGTCGTCTGTTGTCTGATATTTCGCCTTAATCTGATGCCCGTTCATCGACAGACTGGCGAATACATCGTAATAAAAGCTTTCTGTGTGATTCTGGTTCGCCAGCGTGCGCATGTTCACCAGACCAAGAACGGCACTTTGTACCCGGCCAACGTTCAGAACGCCGTCATAGCCCTTCTCACGGCCTTTTAATGTACATCCCCGCGTCATGTTATAGCCAAAACCCTGATCGCACAGGGAACGCGCCAGGGCGCTTAACGTCATACCGCGAAATTTATCGTTAGGTTGTAAATTCGACAGTGATTTTTGCACTGGCGCAAGGTTGAGGTCGGCAACAAGCAGTCGCTGGACGGGTTTCTTGTTTCCGGCATAACCCAGAATCTCATCAACCAGCAAACATCCTTCATCATCGGGGTCGCCTGAATGAACGATGCTGTCGGCTTTATCGATAAGAGACAAAATAATGCGGGTCTGTGCTTCTGATTCAGGCTTGATTTTATATTTTGGCGGATAAACCGCTTTAATGGGTAAATCACTATAACGCCAGTTGGAATATTTGTCGTCATAATCCTGTGGGTCGTAAAGCTCCAGCATATGACCATAACACCAGGTAACGACATCAGAACCGTGTTCAAAATAGCCGTTTTTCTTTTCTGTATTGGGATTTCCGCCCAGTCCTTCAAAAATAGCCTTTGCTAAAGACGGTTTTTCTGCAATAAAAAGTCTCATTAATCAATCCTCAAGGTAACTTGAATAGTCAGGCTGCGCACCATTCTTTTTAAAGATTTCTTCCCTTTCCTCTATGTCTTCTTCTGCCTCCTGCACACTAAGGTCAAGGGTTCCTTTCAAAAAGGCACGCGCATTCTTGATTACATCTACTGTTAATTCGTTTTTTGTTCCGCGAATCATGCCAATAGCAATATTTATTATCTCCTTTATTTCAGCAGGAGTCGTTCTGTCCAGCACCGCGCCAAGTTCTTTAAGGTCAATATTTATATCGTCTGGTAAGTACATTTTGGCACAAGCGGCAGCGGCTTTAGTCCGAAAAGCACCTACAGATATGATTCTGTCAATTCTGCCAGGGCGTTTTCTGATGCGCGGATCAATCCGGTTAGGATAGTTCGTTGAAAAAATAACATATGTCCCGGCAAGATTTCGCGGTGTATCAGCCCCATCAAGAAAACTTAACGTTCCGGCATCAGCCCGATAAAGTTCATCAACCTCTTCAGCTATTATGATAACGGGTATTTTCTTTTGAGCTGCGGCATAGCAAACATCTTTAAAGTAATCATCAGCATAAACAAATACATATTTATCCTGATATTTTGCCCCCAAAGCTTTTGCGATAGTCGTTTTCCCTGTGCCCGGAGGACCAGTAAAAAGCACTTTTCGCATTCCTGACTGACCATAACGGGTGTAGAAATCAATATCCGAAAAGAACTGATTAAAGTCATTCTCCAGCTCATTAAACTTTGGATGAACAGAAAAACGTAAAGCGTTTTCTATTTCTTCCTTCCTTGCCTTACCGTGATAATAAACGCCGTCGTAACACCCGATTTTCCAGATACCTTTACGGGGTAAAGAGCGGTTTAATTTAGCGCGTCCAGCTTCGCAAAGATTATGAAGCATCGACATACTTTTGGTTGTGCCAACTGCGTACTCCATTCTGACTTTAGAGTTAAGAATGAAGCGAATAATATGAACCACTTCATTTTGACCAAGATGAATCCGGTATGCTCCCGAACCATCTTTAAACATAAGCTTTTTAATCCTCCCGGCTTTAGCCATAACAGGGCTACTTCCCGTATGAACGACGGTTGAAGCAACGGGTTCGATATCAAGATTCGAATAAATTTTACGATTCTTTCTGTTTATAAAAATCTCTGCCACTTTAGGATAGTAATCACAATCCTTTACGACAGTACCAAAATTATCTTCACCGTAATATTCTTTATGGAGCCGTAAAGCCTGCTCTACCAGAGTTAATTTACCCATATGCGCACCATGTATATTAAAAACCGTGACGTTGCCTGAAGATTTTCTTCAGGCAGAGGAGGGGTTGGACAAGCGAAGCGCGTCAGTTTTGTTTATGACGCCACTCCCACGGAGGAACGGGATTACTGTCAGCCCACAGGCCGCGCTTCTGTGTCTGAGCTTCCCGTTGCAGAGCCGGTAATGAGTTATCGGTGTTGTACCTGTCATAAACCCATGCAGCCCCTTTTAGCACTTGCTGGCGGTTAGCCTCAGTGCCGTTCGCTGTCACCACTCGTCCCAGGACTCGCCCGTAGCGATCTGTTTGCGTATAAGAGACGGTAACTGATTGCCCTGCCAGCAGGGCTTTAAGTTGATTGGTTGACCAGCGACCAAAGGGTTGTTTTTTTTCCGGTGCATCGATATTTATCAATCGGACTCGAATCGGAACTTCATACACAACAATTTTCGCGGGTAGTGTTTTAACTTCGATGGTATCTCCATCGAGAACGCGAATAACTTTCCCCTGAATCTGAGCAGCACACAATGTAGCTGGCAACAGGGCAACAGCAAAGGAAAGAACATTAAAAAAATGTCTCATTGCTTTCTTCCCTCCCATATTGCTGAGAGTCTTTTAAAAATGGATAAAACGACGACTAAAGCCACTGCGATAACAGCCAACGAAGGAAGTACATAGCTGTATAACTCAACCATGAAATTAATAAACTCAATGAGCGATTGCGGCTTTAAGGAAGCATCCCACAAAACGATAACAAAACGATAAAGCCCATAGACAATTGCCGGAAACCAGACCATAAACAACAAAATTTCAGTAAAAACAGAAGCGACCGATTTGACACTATCGATAATTTCAATTCCGGCAATTCTCACACTTCTTGCATCAGGTACGTTAATAATTTTCATCCTCCCACCCCTGTAAAAAATGTTCGCAAGTTCCAGTCTCAAACCTGAAACTTGCGTATTCACATCAGAATTAAATCAAACAGAATTAAAAGTTTTTCAATCGGCCAAAGCTTGAAATAATTTTACTTACTGTACCTGCATCAGCCGCAGGACATTCATTTAGTTTTTTCTTTCTGGCATCTGCCGTGTGATCGGGTAAAAAACCATGTTTATTCTTTTTCCTGATTGACATAAAACTTTTATACATCGGGTCACATTCTGCCGGACTACTTCCGTCAAGTTTTCCGGCAAGGCATAACACCATTGCACATGGATCGTTCGGGTCGGCCTTTTCCTCAGCATGAGCAGTTCCGGCAGCGAACGCACAAAGCAGCACTGCCGTGGTTACGGTCTTTTTCATATACACCTCATGGATAACGGGCAACTAACGCCCTGCGGTTGTTCAACCCCGGCTCAATAAAATTACAAGAATTTTATTAATCCGGCGTTATCGTGATAAATAAACACTGGTAGTCCGGCAAGAAAAACAGTTCATTTTATAACGATACTGTATGACACCGTTTGCACCGTTCGCCCTCAACCAGTTTTTAGCTGTGAAAAAGTCTGTTCCGTTACTGGTTTCAACAATCACTGAATCAGAATGTGCAACAGAATAAAAAACAGCATCATCGTAAAGGCGGTTTTCAGGCCTGAAATTATGGATAACCTTAACCCACGATGAATTAACCTTGTCTGATTTAATAACTGAGTATGTCGGTTGCCAGTCCATTAATTGTGTATTCACCGTTTCAGGATTCTGTTCCCAGTCAACCTGTGGTGGTTCAGGCGGAGAGGAACAGGCAGAGAGAAAAAGGACACTGACCATTAACATTTTTTTCATAGTAAAACCTCTGACTCCAGCTCACCGACGGAGAGCATTTTTTCTTTAGAAGGATATTTAAGCCCTTTAACACCCAATACTTTTTTAGTCTTATTCAGAGAGGCGGTTAACTCGGTAAGTTTGGGGCTTACCATCATCAGCCTGTCCATAAAATACGGGTCGAGGAAGTAGAGGGCTTTCTCAGCTTTAACCGGGTTTTCACCTTTAAGAATGATAAATTCTTCTTTAAAATCCAGCGTTCCCAGCTCCTGCGGGAGCACAAGGGCGCGCTGCGCCTCACTTTCTGAACTGCTTTTCGACGTTGAGCGTCCGCTTGTCTTGCTTGAACCTGTCGATTTGGTGGTGATATAGCCCAGCTTTTCCGAAATCTTTTTAGCGTCATCTTCTTCACTGACAGCGTAGATAATCCGGCAGGGATGCGCACTCATCAGCGTTTTGGCACCTTCAACACCATAGATTTCATTAAGCTGACTGATATTCTGGTAAATCGTCAGAAGTTTGAGTTTAAACCCGGCAATATAACCCGAACCTTTTTTAATGATTGGCATGTAACCAATAGACGGAAACTCATCCAGGAACATCAGACAGTCATGTTTCAGTGTCGGGTCAAAGTCAGGGTTTTCTCGTAACGTGACTTCCACAACGAAGTTAAAGAACAGGTTGAGGAAGTCATAGGCCAGGGACATATCTTCAGCATTAACGCCAACATAAACAGTGATATCTTCCCGGCGCAACTGGCGAAGGTCGAAATCATTGCCGTCTGTACATTTGCGAACAGTCGGAAGATAAAACAGACTCATTTTCTTACGAAACGAACCATCAATACTCGAACGTTGTTCGTCTTCGGTTTCGTGATACTCCCTGATTTTGGTCAGGGCATCGCGCAGATGATACAGCGCGTTTTCATCAAGTCCTTTTGTTCCCTCCAGGTCTTCTCGCTTACTGAGTATCAGCTCCCGGTCGATGTTGCTGTACAAATCGACTACAGAACCAATTGAGAAAACAGGTTTAAGCCCGAACTCACCAAGCCAGGAGGGGTCGTAGTTAATAAAGAAATGAAGCAATTTTGCCAGCCCCGTCCAGTACTGCCCCGCGAGGTTATTAAAGTGTGCTTCCGCTCCGGTCAGACCGTAAGACGGGAACAGGATCTCAATCAGCTTCAGCAGGTCTTTAGCCCCGCTCTCTTCTTTTAAATCAATATAGAAAAGCGGGTTAAACTGATGCGTTTTACTGTTGAAAGGGTCAAGAAGATAGACCTTATTACCCAGCAGTTTTTCACGTACCTTACTGGTGATTTTCCACAGTTCCTGTTTTGGATCTAATGCAATCAGGGAATGTTTCCTGACCAGCAGGTTTGGAATACCTATTGCAGCCCCTTTACCTGCGCGGGTTCCTGCGCCAAGTGATACAAAATCTGGTGCGGTATACCACAGGTATTTACCTTTATATGCACCTACAAGAATATCAGTATCGTTTTCTTTCTCCCATTTCAGAAGTTTCGATTTTCTTAAATCATTATCACTGGCAAACTTCGCGTCACCATAAAGAGCAACATCCGTTTTATTCAGTTGCCAGATAATAAAAACAGGCACAATGAGAGACGAAACCATACCTGATAAAAGAGAGGGGATTGCGGTTAACCTGATATCTGTCCGTATATTACTCTCTGTTATTATCCGCCACAGCAGCATGGAATCAAAATTCTTCCATATATAAAGCGGCGTTTTTCCGTTCAGGAAGTAAACAGCAACTGAGCCAGTATAATACGTCACAAGACACATAACCAGACCGATAAAAGCCCACTGGCCTTTATCGGGTAGTTTCAGAGACATAATCACTCCTTCAGCTTTTCAAAGTATTCCTGAAAATGAATATCACGATAGTAAATACCCGATGCAAATCGGTTATCTTCCTCATCGATGTACTTAATACTCATAATCACATCGACGTTGCTTAACACCCTCCGCAATATAATGTTATAAGGCAAATTCTGACATTCAGGGTTCATATAGCACCGTTGAACCAGTCCAAGCACAGCATCTTCAGGGGTGCTCTCATGGACGGTTGTAAGGTTCCCTGCATGGCCGGAACTTGAGCCTTTGAGAAAATCCCAGGCTTCCGCGCCGCGAACCTCAGTCATGAGGATTCTGTCCGGGTTCATACGAAAACCAGAACGTAAAAGAGAAGCGGAACTGACAGTGCTACTTTCCCCTTCTGACGGGTAATACAATTTCACATGATTTTTGTGGAACCTGAACTTTGCTTCATCTGTATCTTCAATTGAAATACATCGTAAATGATGGGGTATGTACTGAAGACAGGCATTTGCAAAGGTGGTTTTACCCGCCCCCGTTCCGGCACAAAATACCATCGTTTTACCCTTAACCAGGCATTCAGGGACAAATTGTTCAAAACAATTATCTTTAAACATTGAAGATAATTCATCTTCTTTATCCCTGAATTTCCCCCCTTGATTTAGCCTTGAGTAAAACCCTTGTTTAACAAAGGTATCATGGTCGATAAACACACTGGACGGCTTACGGATTGTAATAGACACCGTTTCCCGTTCCGTTGCCGGGGGAATAACTATTTGTACACGCTCCCCTCCGGGGAGCGTAACAGAACGTAAGGGATATTCTGGCGTAACCGACCCACCATCATGATAATCAGAAATTGCCCCTGCAAATGACATACAATCTTTAAAATCCATTTTTAATTCATGCTGCTGCCATTTCCCACTCACTTTAACAAACAGTTCATCAGGCCGATTTACCGCGATTTCAGTTAAACCATCGACTTCATTAAGCCAGTGGTGGAAGTATTCATCTATTATTTCATAAACAATATGTCTGTTCTCTGCATCCTTCATAATTCACCTTTTCCTTTAAGATCTTCAATAAAACGCATGACTTCTTCGTAATTAAATCGATGCGTTTTGATTTGTTTCAGTGGTTTGGGGAAAGGAACGCCATTTATTGGTATGCCCTTACGAATATGATGGTATATTTCGCTTTCCCTTATTCCTAACAGCATTGAAAACTCTTTGATATCCAGCGTTATCAAATTACCTCCGGGTACCCACCATTTTTAATTTGTAGATGCTGGAGAAATCCAAATCCTGACCAACGATCAGAGTAATGATTTCCCCCTGGTTTTTATAAAGCGTTGGAGGGATATTTACGCTGTTTGCAAACGCTTCGCGTGCTATATCAGCAAAAGCCTGGCGACTGTTAGCTGTATAGTCGGTCTGATTGTCTTTATTACTTTTAGCCGCTCCACTTGCGGCCTGTGCCACATCGGGGATCATGCCAACCATCATCGCGCCCATAAAGCGATCTGCAAAATGTGTGTCAATCCAGCCTGAAGCCCCGGCCTCACCCAGCGCTCCCGCCGCCTGTGTATCAATCAGCGGAATATCAATGAAAGGTTCCTTACGTGTTCTAAGCTTCGTAGCAGCGATAAACACGGCTCCCTGACCATGATTGAACGTGCCCGTTTTATACATCAGATATGCGGCTGTTCCCTTTTCAATTAGCTTTACATTCCTGTTTGCACTGTATACGTCCTCATTAATCGTACAGACCAGCTTGCCAGCCAGATCAGAAATAAATCGTCTGTCCAGCGAGCACTTAATCGCGGTATTTTCAGGAATGAAAAGGTTAGGGTCATAAGGAACGCGCGTAATTTTAGAAAGCTGCGCGGGTTGCCCTGCATTAACAGGCTGAACCTCTGCCTGTTTGTCACTGCCGTCCCCCTCGTTCCTGGTATTGCTGGCCGTTGATGAGCTACCACCGGAATTTGAGGAAGCAGAGCTGCTCCCCCCATAGGCCACATCCAGCGCACGACTGAAGTTTTGTTGTACTTTTTCCGGTGGCGTTTCCGCTTTGCCGCTGCTTTCCTTCCGTTCTTCCGTCTTAGCCGGTTCTTCCCTGGTGTTGAATGGATCAACATCATCGCTGAGTCCTGTCGCGCGTTTTACTGAACCAGTAGATACCGCATTACTGGCAGGCTTATCATCACCGCTGGACATTGCACGAATAATCGACGGGATATAGTAGACAGACACCCCGGCGGCCAGCAGAAGGAAAGCGGCCACAATAATCACCAGCCCCTTACGCGATTTTTTAAGCTTCTCGATACCCAGGCGTTTTACTGATTTACCGTCATCTTCATCTCCCTTATCCGTTTTATCGTTTTGCTCAATTTCTTTCTGATGCCGTTCCCGTAGTGCCTGTTCAATTTCTACAGCGGTCGGGATTTTATTTTCCTGTTCGCTCACTGGATCACCTCTTTCTCAACGTTCGGGGAAACGGTATCTCCTGCCGGAAGACGGACTTTGCCAAAGCCCCGGTTTTCAACCCCAACAACCTGATTTCCCATACGCAAAACAAAGCGCTGGTCTACAGGAACACCAACAACGGTGAAACTACCGCTGTTTTTGACTACCGGGTTAGTCAGCGTTTCCTGTTCGCCGCTCATAACAAAGACGCTGGGGATTTTCTTCAGGGGGCTGAAGCCAAACCAGGTATAGCGGCCATCGTCATACGCATAATCCGGGCTGATTGACTGGCTGCCGTCAGCTACCCGCTTCCAGTAATCCCAGTTCTTGGGCGACTTCGCATTTTCAAGAGAACGGTTGATTGCCTGCTCCTCCTGCCGCTTGTTAAGAGCCTCAATCCGTTTCTTCTCGATTTCGGCTTGCTCCTTCCGGCGTTCCTGCGGGTACTGGTAATTAACAACAAACGCGATCTTATCCGGCTGCCGGAACGTTCGGGCGTTCAGCTCCATGCTGTAATTACGTTTTGTTGTGCGAACAAACAGGTTTGTTCGCCAGCGTTCCAGGTCGTTTTCAGGATCAAGGGCTACACTGACCACCTCTGAAGACTGGTTGCCATTGTCATCGGTACTGTTCTTCTGTACGGTCTGTTTGACGGGCTTCACTTCGAGATACACCAGGTTATCTTCTTTGTT
The DNA here is from genome assembly GCF_048283985.1 of Enterobacter cloacae complex sp. 6730903. NCBI lineage: Bacteria > Pseudomonadati > Pseudomonadota > Gammaproteobacteria > Enterobacterales > Enterobacteriaceae > Enterobacter > Enterobacter cloacae complex sp. 6730903. The sequence continues at coordinate 23,332 of NZ_JBLVXX010000046.1, forward strand.
CACTTCCCAGCCCTGGGGAAAGCCGGTTCTGGCACTGATGACCGTTTCATCCTCGTCAAATACCAGTGTGGTTGTATAGCCAACCGCACTGTTTATGACTGTCGTGTTTTGCGGGTTATAACTGACAATCTGATTACGGGGATCAAAACGGCTGGCTGCTGGCGTAACGGCTGCATGGCAGACGTGCGACACCAACAGAAGCGCCACAATTAGCGCTCCTTTATTCATTTTCATAGTTTTCACCCTTTCACTTCTTTATCGCGTACATAGCTCGTTACAACGAATTTAAGCGGGTTATTGTTTCGGTCACCCGATGCCATTTCGACCTGTGGTTCAATACGGTAGGTCAACCGGACGTTCCAGTATTCATAATCATCCTGGCCTGTCGCGACATTTCGAATGGTTAATTTAAACCGGATATATGCTCCCATATCCTTATCATCGCGCCGGGATGACGGACTGATAATCACGGACGGATTATCCTGAACAGATGCGGTTTTTTCCGCTTTATTATAAATAACCTTTGGTGACTGGTTGCCGTTGATTAAAGCGTTGTAATCCGTCGCCACATTCTCAGCGCTGTATAACAGAACATAATCATAATCATGCTGGAGACTGAAATAGTTATACCCTTCACGACGCTTCACATACTGAGTAATGAAGTATTTCGCCAGCGCTTCATTTTCAGAGAGGTTTTCTTTTTTAACAGAAGTCAGTCTTTCAGCAACGCCAGTGACACCATTAATAAGATAAGCTTCGACAACCGTACTCTTTAACGGTAGCGCTCCATTCAGTGCCAGCAGAGACAACACACCTACGGCAATTCCTGCAATACCACCGAATTTATAAATGCGGTTCATTTTCTCCTGCATCAATACATTTTTCTCTTCAAAAGTAGTTGAAGAGTCTGTTACTTCTTTTTTCTTGTTAAAACCGGGAAGTTTTAATCCTGAGAGTTTAAACCCCATTGCGCATTACCTCTGCTGAATTAACAGGTTCGCTTTTTCCGGATACCGGAGGTTGTTTATGTGACGCCTGGCATCCGACAAGGCAAAGCGTCACGATAGCCGTGATAAGTAGTTTCATAATGTGAGAACCTAAATAGAGGAGTGAATATTTACTGCGGAATACTCAGAGTTGACAGATTTAAATAATAAATCGGTTAACCTCCATATTTCTTTTTCGCCGCATCTATCGCAGCCTGGCGAAGCCTCTTAGCGCCAATATTAACGCCCTGCCCGGTCAGATTCCCCAACTTACCGGATACACCAGGAGACTGGTTGAACCCTCCATCCTGACGGCGAACGCCTTTCCATGCGCCAATCCCTGCATTTTTACCCATACCAAGCAGATTACGCCCCATACGGGAAGCGCCGAACACGCCAGCACCAATCCCCATTGCGGCTGCCCCTTGCATCGCGCCTTCAACACCTACCCCTGCGAGCTGGGAAGCATAGGTTTTGGCTTGCCAGATAATCCAGGCCATAAATGCACCTGCAACCCCGGCCTGAGCACCTGTTGATATCAGATTTAATTCATCTGCGTTAGCTATCGAGATTGTCAGAATGCCATTAAGGAACGTCATTCCCGCTTTAATTGCCAGTCCACAAAACAAGAATATGAAGCATGAGCTAAATATTAACTGAAGCCAGCTATTAAACATCTGCCTTAAAAAACCAAATGAAAGACAAATAATAAACAACGGCGCGGTAATAGTAAGTATCTTAATAGTAACTTCGGCGGCGAGATAAACTATTGAAGTTAGCAATAATGCAATTATCCCTCCAGCATATGTTAATAAAGATGCGATTGCCCCATCTGTTTTCACATACTTCGAAGTATCTTTGGACATAAGATATGCAGCTACCTGCTGAACTTTCTCCCAAAGCTCGTCAACCCATTTCCAAGGATCACCTCCTGCAAATGTTTCCTTCAGCCCATCAATGGCCTGAGTTGCACTATCTAACCACCCCCCCATATTTTTGACAAAAACAAGAATTAACCAGAATCGACATAGATTCCATAAAAAATCCTGCACTGCGGTTTTTTGCTTCCCAACTATTGTGGTATAAGCATACCACAATATATAAATGGAAATACCATACTTACCCAACTGAGACGCTATTGAAGAAAAGTTATCTAACTGACCAGTCAAAGACTGGTCAAGAGTTTTAACAATAACGTCATGAGCGGCCTGGAAATACCTAGAAGTTGCCATAGTGGCTCCTTTTAACTTCCATCTTTACCCAATACATTTTTGAATGCATCTTTATAGTCAACATGCTTAGGATGTAATTGCTTATACCTAAACAAACCTTCCTTAGCGTTTTTACAATTTTCGCTATCACTCCCAGACTTTTTGCATTCAGCTACTTTTTTCGTTGCATCGTCTACGTGAGACTGCCACCAGTCTACAGATTTAACCTCTTCACACCCGGTAAGAAAGAATGTAAGCCCCAACGCCGCAACTAATCCATATTTTTTCAAAATGCCCCCTCAGTTCATTTCATAACTCTGCTGCTCAAATGCTGCCTTATAATCAACAACTGGAGTTTCTTTATTAACAGCCCCTAATTGTTTCTCCTGGAAAGCAGCCTGTAACATTTTCTCCTTGTATTCTGCAAGATCGCGCTGCTTATCGCGATACATTTCATACTGAAATTTGAGCTTGTTAAATTTCAGGCTTGCCAGAGATACAGCGTTTGTCGCGTCCTGCGTGGCTTTCGTGTCCTGGGCGTTCTTCACCTGGTCGATAAGGTCGGCCATTTCCTGATTATCTTCACGCAGTTTACTTTCCAGCTTATTGCCGTACTCGATCCCCGCCAGTTGGGACAGGAACGAGGCTTCACAGCCCCGCACCAGGTCGCCCGTATATCCCAGCCCCTTACAGGTGTTTGTCACCTTATAATCGGCCAGTAGTGATCTGGCTTGCTCAGACAGGGTGGCTTCCGGGTTCTTAATGTAATCATCAATGAAGGAGTTCCCCTGGTCGTAAATATTCTCCAGCTCCTTACTGACAGATTGCGCAGACTGCACCAGTCCCTGAACATCACGAATGCCCGTTTTGGTCAGCAGCTCCTGCTTATAGGCATTAATCTGTTTCTGGTAGTGGTTCACGGTGTCCTGCCACTGTTTGAGGCGTTCTGTCCAGCGCTGCGCTTCGACAGCCCATTCAGGGTTTGCATCAATGGCAACGGGAACACCAGCCTGAGCACCAGAAATAACCGTAACAGAGGCGATAAGTGCCGCAACGATATGCTTTTTCATAGGGATTCCTTAAATCAGGTTTGCACGTTCCAGATAGGTATCAAGCCACTCTTCCGGCTTCATACCCTCTTTCCAGATTTCATCGAACAGTTCAAGCTGGGGTTTCGATGCGCTGAGAACCGGTAGGTAATACGCCGCTTTTCCCAAATCCAGTCTTGCGAAAGCCGCAAAATCATCACTTTCCCCCTTCCTCTGTGGGTTTTTGACGACCAGGAACTGACGAGATAACGGGTCAATGGCTTTAATTTTGTCAAAATAAAGTTCTCTCACTTCCAACTCGTCTACGTACTCACTACGTTTCGCTTTGGGGTTCGCCAGATAAATATGTGTTGCGCACTGCTCACGAACGGCAGCCGCGATAGGTGATTTAATTAGTTCATCCGGCGATTGTGTCGCTACGACAAGCACCATATCCAGCTTACGCGCGGTTTTGAGTTTGTTATAAACAAAATCTCTGAACGCTTCGTTGTTAATCCATTGCCAGAACTCATCCATGTAGATAAGGAGTCGGCGGCCATCAGCCAGCATGGTGACACGGTAGATGAGATAGAATGAAGCGGCGCTGGAAAGTACTTTGTTATCCAGAAACTCCGTTCCGTCTATACCGAAAACGTCCAGGTTGTCCACATCAAACGTATCGTCCGGGTTATCAAACACCCAGCCAAATTCCCCTCCCTGCACCCAGGCATTCAGGCGTGCTTTAAGCCCATGCCGCCGGGTTTCAGTATCATCAGGCTCCAGAATGAGTGGTCGCAACTTACTGATCGGATAAGAGCGGTTTGACCTCTGCATCAGGCGCTCAACGGCATCAGAAATCAGGCGGTTCTGGTAATCATCAAGCGGCTCACTGTTAAGCGTACAAAGTAGCCTCACCAGGTCTTTCATAAAGGAAATATTTCGTTTGGTTGGTGGCAAAGCCGCAGGGTTCCAGCCAGTCGGCTCTCCTTCTTTCACCCGAAAGTAAGCACCTCCCATTGAACGTATACCGGGTTCCGCTGCCCGATCTTTGTCGAAAAATACTGTAGTTAACTTCTTTAATTTCCTCTCAGGTGGAAAAGACTCCGGCGTTCCGAACTGCTGGGCGGCGAAAGCCTTAGTCATCATCACTACCGTTTTACCCACGTTTGACGTACCAAGAATTTCGGTATGCCCCAGCGTGGGGTTTTTACCGAAGTAATTTTGATGCTCGGTAGTCATGTGATAGTTCAGGTTATAAATATCATTTCCTGAGCCGCCCAGGGTGATAAGGTTGTTACCCCAGGTATTTCCTTTCTCCTTGCCCGTAAAGAAATTATGGAAGCTTTCCATTTCGGCAAAGTTCAGACTGCTGATAGAACTCAGGCGTGGCCGTAACGTGTAGTTACCAGGTAACTGAGCAAAATACGCTGCGCCAAGACTCAAGGTTGAATAGGTTACGATCAGCCCTAAATCCTCCAGGGTCGTCGTTACAATATTGGTGTCCTTCACCAGACGCTCCGGCGAATCTGCGTAAACAATCAGTGTCTGGTGACTTTTCCCGAAAGAAATATAGCCGCTGGAGACCATATCGAGACCAACTTTCAAATCAGCGAGCAAGGATTTAGCGGCATCATCGGTCATTTCGAGTTTGTCGATCTGATCATCCAGCGCCTTGATTGCAGACTGCTTGTCTATCGGAGTTAAAGAGGAAGTCTGTACATACTCAACCGGGAGATACATCAGTGCATCAAAAATTCCGGCATCCGTTTCCTGAAAGTAGTCCTTGATCTCGATGCAACGAAAGTACCGGGCATGGTCAGAGGCAGTGATTTGTCCAGCATCGTTACCAAAGAACAGGTCTTTACCACCCAGGTATGTATAAAACGGACTATTGGTGACTCTGACTTTCTGCCAGCGCCCGGATAGCAGTTTCTGGAACAGCGTAAGCTGTTCTGAATAAACTATATTATTTTCTTCATATAACCCAAGACGACGGGAATGAAACCGGGAGAGATAGGTGCTCAATCTGCCACATATTTCATTCATATCATTAATGGGTTCTTCGAAGATATTTTTATTACCCTTTTTCCTTGAAAGAAAATGCGTCACTTTATCTTCAGCGCTGAACGGTTTATAGCATACGGTTAAGTATAATTTGTTTTCAAAATACTCAGCCGCCGAAAGCGATTCGTAATAATCGTTCATCACTCTGTTGACGAATGGGATCTTGCTGTCAAATACAGGTCGCACTTCTTTTCTAACCCGAATACGATGCGTATAAAAGGTAACGGGTTTCCCATCAAAACTACGTATCAGCGTATTGAGCTGGTCAGTAAGCAAGGCTAGATCCGCTTCATCTACACATTCAAAATAAGCTCCGTCAATCTGCCAGGTCGCCAGTAGATCATGGTTTCTGGTAACAATGAGGTTATCAGTGATGTGTGATGAATACGGGATTAACTCTTCAAGAGAAGACTGGTCTTTAAGCTTCATAAAATTGTCCACTTTCGATATATCGACTGCGTCGTACGAACTCCCCGCATAATGGACGGCATTGAAGCGCTTGTTTGCCAGAGGATTACCTTTGATTTGCATTCGCAGATAAAGCAGGTCAAAAAAGCGTTCATCTATCTTCGTAACTCGCTTGATGGCATACCAGCCAGGGAGGATGAGGGCATACATAGCCTCATGAATCCAGACACCAAGCAAAACGCAGATAACGCACATTCCAAGAAAGGGGTAGAGCGGAACGCCCAGCCCCCTAATCAAAGCGGGGCGTGTCAGCCCTTTAAAAACGGTACTCATTTTTACGCCCCCTTTTATTACATATTACGCTAACCAGTCAGGCAGATATGGCGCAACAATAAAGATGATAATCCCGATAATTAAAGGCGTAATCCACGCTGCATGCTGGCGTGAGAAGATAGCGATATAACCAATTACCAGCGCAATGATGGTGATTGCTGGCTTACGGATATCCGTCAGAAAATCGATAATCTTCTGCAAGAAGCCAGTTGTTTTAGTGGATACATCATCAGCAAAGGCGGGTTCTGCTACACAAAGCATCAATGCAGCCATAAATACAGAAAGAGTTAAATAACGTTTATTGAGTTTTAACATCGTTTGTTTCCTTTTCATCTAAAACAGTGCCACGCATGGCATATTGGGGATATACGGTAACTTCTTTAGGTTTGATACTCTGTGTTACATTCTCCTTTCTGATTGCATCTTTAACTGAAGGAACCACCCAGTTTTTTTTGTTATCAGGCGGATTAAACCCTATGCGCTGTATATAACTGGTGTTATTAAAATCTGATTCAGGTTTAGTTCCTGTTTCTGGATTGCCGGAATAATAGCAACTCAGGCCACGTAAAATATCGCCACCACGTTTATAACAATCCACCAAAATTTGCTCTGAAACCTTGAGATTTTCGCAGGGGTCAAACATTTTCTCAGCGGTTGTATTGAAGTTTGCAAAATTCGTACTCGTTATTTGCATAAGACCGACTGAGTAACGATGATTTCGTGATTCAATTTGATTTACGATCTGGAGTGCAGCCTCCTTAGTTTTGGGAAAGTAGGACACTACGCCTTTGTCACCGGGCTTACGTTCAACCTTCGGTATTATCTCGGCAATAGCATATGGGTTAAAACCAGATTCAACCCTTGCAACTTCATGCGCAGTATCGGGATGAACGCTGGCCGCGCATTGCAAAGCAAGCGCCGCAAAAGCAGTAGTAGATAACATGATTTTCTCCCGGCCAGAACAGCGCGGAAAGTTTAGACTGAATGGTTAGTCATCGAAGTCGTCATCGTCTTCATCGTCTTCGTTTATCAGCTCCTCAATAGCCTGGCTGGAATATTTTTTTATGAGGTACTGGACAACACCAGAGCTTGAAATACGTCGCCCCCTGCGATAGCCAATCTCCAGAGCAATTTTATCCAGTTCCTCACGAGAAGCTGAGGGCAGGTAGAGTGTATTACGTTGGGGCTTGCGTCTCGTTGCGGTTTTTTTTCGGGTAGCAGTCATTTTTCTTCCGTTTCATTTTGTGGGTTAAGCTTCTCTCTGTGATGTAGTGGATGAAAGCCATACTTCTTTGCTGCGGATTATCCATGAGTAGAATTTCAGCAAAATCGTGTGGAATTGATTTCCTTAAAAGATTTGCCTGAGCTGTTGTATGTGATTGTCTGTACAAAAGCTCCGCCATCACATCTTCTGGTACAGGTAAAGGCTCACCGCCAAATGAGATAAAGCGTTGTACGTAAGGGATAGCAGTTATTGTAGTGGAATGAACCTCTTCAAAATCTGCCTGGATAAAAAGATAACCGGGAAAAAGCGGCAAACGTCTTTCTCGATATGAAATTATCTTATCCGGGCGACGATACCTTTCAGTCTCCATAGGACAGAAGTAAGAGAAGTTCAGGCGTTCGAGATGAGCAAAAACTGCTGCAAATCTCGTAGTGGTGAATTGCAAAACATACCATTCCATAGTTTTTCCTTTCAGGCGCTCTCTCGACTCGGATGACCCCGAATCAGAGAAAAAAAACAAAAGGACAAATTTACATCTCATAAAAACTTTATCAGCTACATGTGCTGCGTTCAACCACACAAGCAGATCTTTAGATCGCATTTACGACACATTTCATTTTGTTTGTGCTTGTATTTTATTTATATCTAGATACATATGCTATTTGATAACAAAAAAGCAGATCGATTGATCACCATGCGCTTATTTTATAGTCAAGTTAACTAAATTTTTTACCGCTAGTTACTTTTTACAAAAACTCTGCTAACAAGATAAATAAATCGATCTTAATCAATAAGTTACCGGAGAGTATGAATTATCCTAAACGAATTCCGATTTTCACTTTCTGTTCGCTTTGAATCATCGACTGTTTTATTTGCGAGAAATTTCTCATCTGGAGTTGCTGTTTCTTAATCATCTCCGCGCTGTTCAGCACCAGCTCTTTACTGGATGAAGAGATTCTGTCTATGCCCTTAACCCCCAGGTTCTCTAGCTGCCACTCATTCCTGTGTGCAGTCTTCCAGCCATGCTGTACACCGTTCTTATCAAGTGCAGGGATTTTCACCTCCTTTTGTCCTAACTTCTTCAGCTTAACAAGATCACCTTTCTTAACGTTCTCGCGAGTGGTTAACTCACCAAAATCAGCCCCCCAATATGTTTTCTCCACGCCCTTGTTCAGTGTCTTAAGCTTTATGAAATGCTGCTTTGGTTTGGTTTTATCGTTCTGATAATGGTCGTAGCCAACATCAACAACCTCATAAACGCCCTTCTGTCGTTTTGGCGCTGTTTTGTGCGCATCTTTAATAGACTGGTTAAGTCCATGCTGCTGCTTATGAGTGGCTTTAACGTCATAGCCCTTCATCTTCAGCTCTTCACAAAAACCTGTACGAATTTCCCGTAAATCTTTTTTCCTGATATCAGCTCGTTTACCGTCATTATCACGAATACGAAAAACGACATGCACGTGTGGATGTTCTTTTTTGTCGTTATGATAGCCAAGCACAAAACGATGATTTGGGTACTTCTTGTTCATCGTTTTCCTGACAGACTCAAGCAGATCTTCAGGTTTTACCTTTGCTGATACAGGCGGTGAAAACACAATATTTTGGGTTACTTTTTTATTTTCCTTACCTTTATCATCGAAAACATTTTGAGGGTCATTAGCACGATCTATCATGTGCTCTTTAGCCTCCTGAATCTCATCACCTTTCCATACCTGACCGCTTTCACTCATCACTGGCAGCTCTGACTCCCGGCTCATATAGTCAATACTGTTTCGAACTCCCTGCCGGGTAATCGCACCTCCTGAGATTTTGACAACAACCTCCTTACTGGCACCCTTGCGGTTGATACGTTCCTGAACGTTGCGTTGATAGTTTTTACCACCATTTTTAACTTTATGGGCGAAAGCAGACTTGCGGCCAGCTTCAGAGGACTTACGCTTAACCCTGAATTCCTTGTCAACATAAACGCCCATGATTACACCTCAACCTTGTTAGAAACAGTTCGCCCTTTGCATAACATAATGTAGTTTTCAAACTCACTTTTGAGACTCATTATCTCTGAACTCAACCGCTCAGCGTCCTGATAGAACCCATCTTTATCAAGTACTCTGGCATTATCATTAACGATAATATAATGAAAGTTTCGCCCTATTTTATCTATTGCATTACGGCAACGATTCATCACCAGAAGTTCCTGATCGAAAAAATCAAGTTCATTTTCAAGTGTCGTCTGGATTCGATAACGACATTCTCTGGATAAATTCCAGCCATGACGATGAGCCGCTTTCTCTATTAAAGTTCTTTGTTTCCCTGTCAAATACATTGTGGTTTTGATAAAATCATCATTGTCTTTTGACACATTAACATCTTCATTTTTAACCTTGCTTTTCAGTAAAGCATTGGCAAGCAGCTTCATTCCTTTTGCCACGGTTAAACCCGGTTCATCTGGATAAAGTGTTTTAAGACAATCAAGTAGATCATCATGTTGGCTTTCTTCAATCCTGAATTGAACTTTTTTCATAAAACTCTCCAACAAGAACCGACTGTAGGTCACCGGGCAAACGTTGCGGAATGGCGTCAGAGACGTCATTTTGCGGCGTTTGCCCTATCCTGCATCGCAGTGAACTACCTCCACACATAAATTGTGCTTCAGCGTCCATCGAAATGCAAAAAATGAAAGGCTATCGTGGCTGTGATCTGGTGCGTCTGCGACCGGAGACAACGGATTCGCGGCTAACTTGGGCGGAAATAAATTCGCTACGCGAATGGCCTGGCAGGGGGCGCGAGCGCTGTTTTACGGAATATACAAAAAAAGCACCTCCCGTAAACGGGAGGGCTTCGGCGATTCAGGAACGGGAATTTTATTCTGCCTCTGGTGTGTCGCCTTCCATGCCCTGCCGGGCATCATGGAGCCAGCGGCGGAGGTTACTCATTCTTTCCCGGTTTGCCCGGCTGGGACTTTTTCCCCTGTTACCGCTTAGTATACTCCAGACTCTTAACCCGGCCTCGTTAGTCCAGTGCAATACAATTTCCCCTTTGCTGTTAAATCCCAGCGAAAACCGGACAGCTCCCCGCCTCTGTTCTGCACTGATAAAATCTAAAAACTCCTGTTTTTTCATAGCACCTCCTGTTTTTCTATCAGTGCTTTTGTTTCTTTCTTTTCCAGGGCTTTTCTGAGTAATGCCATGTACTCAGGAAAAGCAGAGAATGGCATCAAGGGAAAAACCGGACGCCCACCCTTTTCAACAGTCTGTATTGCTGATAACATGCGTTCCGACATTTTATATTCCTCGCGAGGGAATTGAGTGTCACGGTATCAGGTTGCCTCCACAACCTGATACCACCCCTAATTGATTAACTCCGCAGTTCTCTTATCGCTTCATTTTTGGCTTCCTCCAGTTCTTTAAGGGTATATGCGAAATTCTTCCAGTTAATTACTTCGTTTATAACCTCAGATTTACTTAAACCACACTCATTAAACCAAAAGTTAATATTTTTCTTGAGGGAATTTTTCGCCGTCAGTTCCTCGGACAACAATTCACTAACAGACGTGATAACATAACCACGACCGCGATTTTTATCTTCGAAAGAATGAACGGCAAGGAAGAGAGTTTCTGAATGGACAAAAGCAGAGCAGGTGATTTTTTCTTTCTTAGTGTTTAAAGCCTGGAAAGTGATAACATACGTGTTCATTTTAGTCTCCCGCCCGTTTGGGCTACTGGATCATGGTAAGGAACTATTCCCGACCTACAAATAAATTATACCATCATATGATGGTAATGCAATTTATTTAGTCACTTTATCCTGATTTTTTTCTCTCTTAACGAGCTGGTAATCTGGATGTTCATCAGCCAGGAGCAAAAGTAATTCATACGTACCAGCGGCTAAACCACGAGACGTTTTACCGGATGTTTCTTTGGCTTGCCAGGCTGATAACGTAAAACCAAACCGTTCAGCGGCTTCCTGCTGCGTAAAGCCAGCTTTAATACGTGCTTGTTTCACCTCTTCAGGTGTTGGCTTAAAACTCATGATTTTGTACCTTCACAATAGTATCTGTATAGAATTTCAATAAAATTGGATCATCAATTTCATCTTTAACGTTCGAGAATTCTTCGTAATAAAATGATTTTTGGAAAACAATCTTTTTAGTTGTTTTTTTATCCGCTTCTTTAGAGCGTACCTTCATCAGTTTTTCAAGTTCAATAAACAAACGTGTTGCATCTTCAGACACAACAATCCTGTATGTTACATTACCTTTGTTTTTCCTGTCGCTCAGGACTTCATTCATTTTTTGCCTCATAGCTGTTTAATAAACCCCGCTACCTTTATGAGCTGATCTACACTCAGGCCACGAATTACCATTTCATATCCGTCGCCCCGTTCTGATACGTTACCATCTAACCCATTCTCAACTTTAAACCCGGTCAATGTCCCATGCCAGCTTTCAAGATGCACTAAACGAGATAGCATTCCTTTCAGGATCAGTTTTTTCTCGCGTTTTTGCTGTAACTGTTGTTCATACTCTCGCGCCATATCTACATTATCTAAAGCATCCGACAGGATTTTCTTTTCAATATCGGCGGCGATTTCTACAGGGTTACGCTCTGGCGATACTGTGCAAGTATGGTAAGGACTTCTCCAGCTGCGACTATCTACGCTTCCAATGATAACTAACCTTCCTTTCTCCATTCGAATATGTATAGAGTAATTTTTAAAATCAGGTGAGGTTAGCTTAATCCTGTACTGGCAATCATCGAGCAGATTTACACGCCAGCCGTTCCCCAGGATTCGACAAACGATTTCAAACACCGGTTTATACCGTTCAAAGAAATTTTTCTGTTCTTTCATCGATTCAGCCTTTTGAACTCAATAAAAAAGCCGTAAATCGAATTACGGCAGTTTTAAGACTATTCATCAAAGTGTCCATCATCACTTGCAGCTTCCTGGGCTTCGCATTCCTGCTGATATGCTTCTTCCTTCGCAAAAAGATGCGCCCATCCTTCTGCGTTTAAGCCACGGTGCAAGACTGAACCATTTTCATTGCATTCTTTGGCTGTAACTTCGATCTCATCCGGGCAAATGTAGGCTCCGTAACTTTCAAAAATGTTTATCAGCTCCGCTTCCGTTATGGTCTTGTTTTTCATCAACGTGTCTCCGAATCAATCTTTGCCATGTTCTAGGGGGCTTTCGCCCCCATTCCGGTTATGCGCTTGCTTCTACACGTGTCCAGCCTGACGCCTTACGTTTACCCGCTGTACCATACATTTCACGAATTTCTTCAATGCTGTGTTCTTTACGGTTCCAGCGGCTTTTGTGTTCTTCAGGACGGTAAAACCATTGTTTTTTCTTAGATGCCCACTTACAGCCCATTTCCTTTAAAATGTCTTTGTGTTCTTTAGTTTCTCCGCTAATCCAGACCCAATTACCAATAACTTCATAGACAATCCCTGTAAGGCCGGAAAGCGTATTCAGAACTTTTTCCAGATCTTCACCGTAGTTGTAACGTGCGTTTTCATCAGTGCTTTGAAACTGATTGATTTTATCAATGTTAGCCATGAGAAAATCAAACGCAGCATTTACTGCTTTCATCAGCTCGGCACCCAATGGATTGCGGTCTGGATGATATTTTAAAGCCGCTTTTTTGTATGCCGCCTTGATGTCCTTTTCAGTCAGATCACCGGATAAACCAAAAACGTTTAATGCTTCCTGAATATTCATTTTTCGCTCCCGCCCGTGTGGGCTTCTGGAATCTGGCAGGGAACCATTCCCAACCAACAAATTCATTATACCATCAAATGATGGTTATGGAATCATTTTTAATGCTTTACATTGTAAAGATTACATAAAGATGTATATTGCTTTACCGCGCATGAAGGGATTTCCGAAAGAGGCGCGAACTGTAGTTACATAATGCGCTGTCGTAACATCGCGCCGGAGACGTTCGCCAGGACTGGCGAACCAACAAGCCCGAATGAGAGCGATAACCCCCCTCACCCCTGCCAGGCCAATTTCTGACTATCAGACGATGTTTAGCCTGTCGCAGTTAGCGCGTGAGCTTGCGAACGGTACGCCGGGTCAGTGTGAAACACTGGCGCGGGGCGCTGTATCTGCGCGTTATGAGATGCGTTAGCAGCGAATTACGGGGCGGGTTGCTGAAACCGATTGATGCCTGACAGCAAAAAATGAATCCGGGCGCCAGCTGCTGCACGAAAATTGCCAGCAAAAAACACTTGGCCATCCTCGCCGGTCGTGAAATTTTGCTGGCGTAAGAAATAATCCCCCCGGTATGAGGGGCTTGTCTGAAAGGTTAGTGGTTGGGCTTACTGAGAGTGAACTGTAACCCGGCTACTGCTGCAAGCTGTGCAAGTGTTGTGATGGTCGGGTTTCCGTTCGGGGATAATGCGCGGTAGATACTCTGACGAGCAAGGCCGGATTTTTTGGCCGCCTCTGTTATACCCCCTGATTAGGGATCAGGTTAAAAACGAGCTGTATGACGTTCTAAGCGCATTTTACCCGCTCCGTTGAACCATGACCGGGTTAAAGCGGTTAAAACGCCTCTGAGGGCTTTTGAGAGCATTTAAGAATTGGATCGGAAAAGGATCCCGTCTGGATCTTTTAGAGAGATTACACCGCTCGCCGCAGCCGAACGACAGGGCGAAGCCCGCGAGTGAGCGAGGAAGCGGAATTTCCACGGGGTTTCAATAGAGCACTTACGCGCTAAGGTTAATATTTGCTCAATTTTTGGTGGTGCAGTGCTCAGGGAGGCCAGACGGATCTATCCTCTGGATTTATGCTGAGTTATCCACAGACGCTGTGCATTAAAAGCCTTATATTTTCTTCTTGATCTTAAAAACTTAAAAACTTAGCTCGCTTCAATTACCTGAAAATTATGGAAAAAAATTGCTAAAGGTGAGAGGATTTTTCACGTAAGGTGAGAGGATTTTTCACGTAAGGTGAGAAGATTTTTAAGTTAAGGTAGTTAGATTTTTCACTAAAGATGAGAGGATTTTTCACGTAAGGTGAGAAGATTTTTAACGGTTTCCACAGTTTGACTGAACATCAAGTGAAACATGCGGTTGTTGCTATCTTTAGATATGAAGATCCTCAGATCTTCATATCTAAAGGTGAGAGGTTTTTTAATTAAAGGTTGTATTGTTGTCTTGAATTACAACCTTTGTGGGGTTATGATTTGCCTACATAGGAAAGGTTATATGAGGCTTATCGTGAAGACAGTAACGGGATTAACGAAAGTTAGACATAGAAATGAAGTTGGGGTAACTCTTGCATCCCTTTCCCTTTCAGCAAAAAGAGTGCTTTTTCTGGCTCTTTGCCAGATTGATACAAAGGAAATGTTAGATGATGATATTTTGGAGGTTGATGCTGACTTTTTTTCAAAAGCTACTTCTTTAGATAAATATGCCTCTTATGCAGCTCTGAAAGAGGGAGCTAAAGTTCTTTCTTCAACTACGTTAGTTTTAAACAGAGATGATTTAAAAAATTTGGCTGATGAACTTGGGATACTATCATCTAAGAATAAAATACCTGATCGCTTGGATTTAAACTTAACAGAATTCTGTGCCTATTACGATCATCTTGCAACTGTACGGATAAAATTCACAAATACAGCTAAGCGATATTTTTCTAAGTTGATTGGTTCTGAAAATAGATATACCACTCAGGTATTGAAATCAGTTGTGTTGTTGAACAGTGTAAACTCAACAAACCTTTATCAAGTCATTAGGAAATATTACAGTCAGAATAGTTCAAAAAAATCTTTTGATATATCCGTGGATGATTTAAAAGAGGAAATGGGACTTTATACTATTGAGGAAGGGGAGAAGAAATATAAGTATCCTAAATACTCATTTTTTGTTCGTGATGTTATCAATAAAAGCATTAATGAGATAATTGAGAAAACGGAAATAAATCAGTTATCTTTCTCTGTTGTTGGGAAAAAAGGGAGAATGGCTCACATGCTTAGATTTGAGTTTAGTATAAATGAAAAATCCTCATCCTTTTCGGAAGATGATATGGCATTTTTAGAGGAGTTTGACAAAGTCGTTCCACCAAAAAAGAATAAGTGAGGCAAAACATGGCTAAAATATATGAGTTTCCGCAGGGAGCCGAACGAAGTAAGCTGAAAAAAGAAATCATCCGGGAACGTAAAAAACGATTGCGAGAAACGAACGGTAACCCGGTTATCCGGCACGCTAAATGGTTCTGGTTTTATCTACGTCTTGCTACGGCTGGCGCACTGCATTTAGTCTCTGTTATTTCTCTGGCAGTCCTGGGGGCTTTCAGTAAAGCTATTTTCTGGATTGGTGGAATGCTCTGTGTTGTTACATGGTTCCACCTTGAGCGCCAGTTCTGGACGCCGCAAAATTTCACGATTCCAGTAATCGTAACGCTGTGGGGATTGAGTTTGTTTGCCACTCCCCTGATGGAGCTGCTTAACAAAAAAATGCCGTGGTATCGTCTTCTGGTTCCTGATGCAAAGCACACTAGCACTGAGGCAACCAATGATGATCAGCCGTGAAGCAACAATGTTATCCAGTCGGCTTGCAGTGCTTCTTTCAGCCTTTTATCATCGGTTAATCATAGCGCACGAGGCGAGTTCTTTTCACTGCGATGCAGGATAGGGCAAACGCCGCAAAATGACGTCTCTGACGCCATTCCGCAACGTTTGCCCGGTGACCTACAGTCGGTTCTTGTTGGAGAGAGTTATGAAATATCAGGTTAAAGAGTTTATTAACGAAAAATATTCTAAGGCTGTTAATATTTTAAAGGATAACCTTAAAGAACACTACCATATTTTTTATGGTTTGAGATTAAGTGAGATTCTTTTTCCTGCCAGCGAATACGGCTCTGAAATGTTTTTTCAGGAGTTTGAAGCGATTAACAGTGTAATATTGCCTTTGGTGATTTTTGATTTGATAGACCGAAAGCCGATTATGGTTATCGGCTTCGGTGAAGTATGTGGAGTTGATTCACTTGTTGATTCTGGTATAGAAGTTGTTTCTTTAGACGGTTTAAGCGATCTGCTACTGGTTGAAAAACTGACGCCATTATTTAACTAAACCTCTGGATAACTATCTTTTCAGTTTTCCAGTAAGATTTTTTCTATATCTGAAAGCACTATTTTTTCAATGCTTTCTATATAGTAATGCTCATTAAAACCTGTCATTTCTGTAAATTTTAGCTCTGCATCATCTTTCGAATAAGCAATAACAACTCTGAAATCATTTTCCCACAAATCCCACCTGTATTTGTCTTTTATACGAACCCTGTACAATCCTTTTTGGATAGTGCCATCTTTTTTCTCTTCCTGTACTTTTTTTAATTTTTCATTTTGCACCTGTTGTTCAAGCCATGATTTATTCATAAATCCCCCACGGTTAACGTCTTTAGGCTCGGTTTTTACTTAACGAAATCTTCCGGTTTTACACCTGTTTTTACCTTCATATACTTGCCCTCCCCCCTTAGCTTCGGCTGAAGTTCGGTAAAGTACCATCCGGCAACGGTAATAATGCCTAAAAATACAAAAATAGCAGGCTTCAGAACATCAATAGCTGATACAGCGCATAACTCAATATTGAGATTAGTACAAGTTCCCTCATCAGGTGCATAGAACCCCCATAAGCCTATACCTATAAGGAACATCCCCAATATCGGTTGGATGTATAACAAGTAGATATTAATAAGAGTTTTAATATATCTGAATATGAACATTTTTCTTTCCTTAGGTTTCTTTCTATTTTGGATTTCCAATTCTTAACCAATGTGATGGTTCGACAATCCATTCTCCGCAGTCATAGGCAACGGCCTTATTATGCCTGTTAGCGAACCATACTAACCAGGCTAATAATCGCTGATTGCCGCTGTATTTGGTTTATCTCTAACCATCACAACATATCTCTTTTTCTTAGCCATAACGCTACCCTAATTTTGCAGATTCAAGCAGCCAGTGGTTTTTCAGGTTCTCGTCCAGGTTATCGAATGCGGCCAGCGCTGCCTTTAGAACGGTTGTCTTGCTCTGGCCTGTTCTCTGCGCCTCCGCTTCCAGGATCTCCTCAAAGTACGCTGGCAGTCTGAAGTTCATCAACTTTGGTTTACCCGCTACAGGCGCTCTGGTAGCGCCGGAGATAAAACGCGCGGTTTCTGCGTTTGTTGCTGGTTGCTGAGATTCATCGATGTTCGGGCGGTTTAGTTTTAAAGCCATGAAAATTTCCCCTTGTACGGTATGCATTAATTGTAAATATCATAGTATCTTTATGGTGTATTTACAATGTAAAGATTTCGATGAATATTGTTGATATTTCTATAAAATGCCAATTTCCTGTGCCACAAGTTCAATCTGTGCTTTCGCTGTTGAAAGGCTCGATGCCCGGCTAACGTCATGTACCCCTGCCCCTTCATTACAGGCGCTTTCATACACATCCAGCTCGGATATCCGGGTTTTCAGAGGTTGAATCCAGATGTTGTCCGAACGCAGTAATTTATCCAGATCAATGGCCGCTTTTCTGTGGCGGGGTTTCGCTGAGTTGATTCTGGTGAACAGCACCCACGGTTCCAGAGCTGCGTTAGCTTTCTGAGCGGTGCGGATTTTCTCTGTAACACTGGTCAGTGTTTCGCTTTCGAAATCAGAGGACGGCTTAACCAGTGTCACCACGATATCTGATACTGTCAGGGCGCTACGGAACTCCTGGCTGTCGTGGCCGGGGCAATCGACAATGAGAACTTCACACAGCTTACTAAGGCGCTTAATTTCGTTGCTGACGTTTCCGTAAGCTGCGTGAACCGGGATAGTGAGTAAGCCGTTATCTGTCCGCTTTTCGTTCCAGCTCAACAGATCGTGGTTTTTATCTGTCTTCAGGATAATTACCGACTTACCTTTGTTGACCAGCATTGAGCCTGTGTTAGCCACGTAGGTGCTTTTGCCTACCCCACCTTTATCTGATACGACAAGCAAGATTTTACCCATTTCAGAATCCCTCTCTTTATGTTGTAAAGCTCATGTAAAGATATGAATGTCTTTACATGGTGTGTTTTTCGTAAAGATACTTTTGTCTTTACAGTGTCTTTATAATGCAATGGCTTTACCATGTAAAGCACAAATAAAGATATATTTATCTTTATGGTGTCTTTACATGGTAAATGTTGCTGTGTCTTTATGTGCGCTTTATGGTGTAAATCTTGGTGTGTCTTTACATCATCTTTATGTTGTAAATTTTTAGTGTGACGTTGTCACTATAGGGCTGGGGTCTGTTTGCTGGTTCTTTTTGAGTGTGCCTTCCCTGAACCAACTGAAATGGGTACTGTATGGGTGTGTCTGGTTAACTCAAAATGAACTGGTTCCCTATAATGACTCAAACAGTACCGAAAGGCTTTGTCAGAGCTTACTTACGCGCATCCACGACTGAACAGGATGCAACACGCGCCCTGGACACGATAAATACCTTCGCCATCGAGCGCGGCCTGAGCATCTGTAACTACTACATTGAAAATGAATCAGGTTCTAAGCTTGAACGCCCTGAGTTGTTCCGGCTCCTGAAAGATTGTCAGCAAAACGATATCTTGCTGGTAGAGGATGTGGACAGGCTTTCACGCCTGGTAGGGGAGGACTGGAACACACTGAAGAAAATGATCCGGCAGAAAGATATCCGGGTTGTGGCCGTCAACGTTCCGACAACCTGGCTCGCATCGGGTCACAATGATTTTGACAGCCGAATGTTTTCGGCCATAAACGATATGTTGCTGGATATGCTGGCCGCCGTCGCCAGGCGAGACTATGAACAGCGCCGGGAACGGCAGCAGCAGGGGATCGCCAGGGCGAAAAGGGAAGGGAAGTATAAAGGCCGCCAGGTTAATCAGTCTCGCTATGACGCCATAAACAGGCTGATTGCGAGCGGCAGCTCCTGGAGCCAGATTCAAAAAGTGCTGGGTTGTAGCCGGGCGACTATCAGCAAAGCTGTGAAGCAACAGACCGTTAACAAAATGAACCATGAACCTGAAGGTAGGGAGTAGTTACAACATAATAAACAGTGTGTTGAAGAATAAAACTGATTCTTTATACTGTATATGCATGGGTCTTCCCCGATCATGGTGGGAAGGCTCAGAACGCCATATTCAGCTTTCCGTAGTGGAACATCACCCCCAGTTTAAAGCGCTCCCGGTTTCGGTATCCCCTGGCTTTTATCCTCAGCAGCCTGATCTTGCTGTTAAGTGCCTCCGCATTTCCGTTTGAGACACTGTGTCGCATCGCATTCAGGATCCCGTACAGCCTTTTTCCTATCGTTTTCGCGGCATTTTTCATCATGGGAACGTCACTGTTAGCCGCCAGCGCCAACCATCTCTGCCAGTCACTCCGTCTTTCCTCGCTCCATGGCCTGTTCCAGATATCCTTTGCCAGCTCTTTCAGCGCCCAGCACTGGCTCGTCAGCTTCATCTGTGCACGCAGCCACATCAGCTTTTCCTGCCGGGATTCGGTCATCCACTTATCGCTGTACTGCCACAGGAAGCGGGTTCCTTTTGCCTGGTGTCGGCTTTCAACAGGGAGGTGCGGATGTTCATTCTGACGGGTTTTATCAACTACCTCGCCCAGTTGCTTCGCCACATGGAAGCGGTCAAAGGCGATTTTCTCAACCGCACTGGGTAAGTGGATACGCGCTGCTCTTATATAGCCCGCGTTCATGTCCATTGAGAGCGTTTTGATAGCCAGCAACTGCCCATCAGTGAGCGTGCGAAGATAGCCGGCAAGACTCTCTGTGCCGCGATCATCCGTTAAGGCCAGCGCCCGACCATCGCGATCGGAGATCACCGTTATGTAACGATGTCCTTTTTTAAAGGCGACCTCATCCACATTCATATGACGGGCGGATAATGGCTTTTTTATCCGGGCAAGACCTCGCTTAACTGCCCGGGTCATAATGCCGTCAACCGCATTCCAACTGAGCTTAAGTTGCTTCCTGACAGCATCAACGGTGCTGATTTTCAGCCATGAGAGAACGAACGATTCGAATAGCAACGTATACCGGCTTCCGGGGCCAGCCCACGGAACAGGCAACGTCAGGCAGCCATGCTCCGGACACATAATTCGTGGAACATCGGCTTCAACAATAGTGGTGAACTGGCAGGTATCAAGATGGCGCCATTTACGATGACGGTGATCGTGAACAGAACAGGATTTACCGCAGGTCGGACAGGCTAGCCGGGTGTTTTCAGCGATCTCAATAGTGACAGTAACAGAACCGGCATTTTCATCGAGAGAAAGGGACTTTACCTGCCACGGATCGGACAGGTTGAGAATATGAGCGTAGAGGGACTTTTCGTCCATGGCGGTGACCTCTGGCGATTAAATACACCATTATCATGCCTTCAGCCACCACAACAAGGGAAGACCCATATGCATACAGCTATATTGATCGGAGGTTTTTCATGCCTAGACACTATGAAATTGACTCAGCCTGGCGTGCGAGCATTAAGCGTGAGCCGAACGGTCGTCAGACAGTTACGACAGAAGCCTTTGTCAGCCAGCTTGCGCTGATTAATTTTCACTGGAGTTGTCGCCAAGCAAATCAGTGGATTGAAACCTACGTGACCGTTTTTAAAGACATTTCCACTCAGGAAGGAGAGAACCGGACATTCATGCTTTTTAACCCCAACGGAGGCCGTTAAAAATGGGTTTTCCATCGCCAGCAACCGACTACCAGGAAAACAGGCTGTCACTCGATCAGCACTGTAATACAGGAGCGCCGGGAGTATTCTTTTTTCGAAGTGATACCTACTCTTTCCGGGAAGGGATAAAGCCTGGTGCGCTGCTCATAGTAGATTTTGGGGGCACGCCCGTTGACGGGTCTTTGGTGCTCTGTGTCCTGGAACAAGAATTCAGGATCATGCGATTGCGACTACACCCCAAGCGGTGTCTCCAGGAACTCGATAAGCTGGATAACTTCAGGGCTATACCTGATGACGATGAGGACGGGTTGGAGGTCAGGGGGGTCATTACGCACATTGTGGCACTGTTGCAAAGTTAGCGATGAGGCAGCCTTTTGTCTTATTCAAAGGCCTTACATTTCAAAAACTCTGCTTACCAGGCGCATTTCGCCCAGGGGAT
>NZ_JBLVXX010000047.1:0-43444 GCF_048283985.1 Enterobacter cloacae complex sp. 6730903
AACCCAGAGTGTGCTCCGGATAGACTGAAAAGTGTTACCTATGTTCCCGGTCTGATCTGTCACCTATGTATCCGGTCATACAGCAGCGCCACCGGGCAATTACAGCGCTACTGATTCTCTATCAACAACGCTTCCAGCAGGTCCAGATCGTGCAGCAGCTTTTGCAGCGTCTCGTTGCTGATCTGCCGCGTCGCACGCAGGTGATACAGCTCGGCACGCTCGGAGCGCAGCGCCGCCAGGCGGAAACGGCGTTCGAGGTTCTCTTCCTGCAACGAACTTTCCACGTCGTTACGTCCGTCAGCACGGCGACGCAAATTACCGATCACGCGTGAACTGACTTCCTTCAGCAGCTGGTTATCAATGTTCTCTTCGGCATCGGCGGCCAGACGCTCCTCCATCTTCTCGATGGCGACAATCGCCACTTCCGCCGTCGCCGCACGGGCAATCCGCTCTTCTTTGTGCTGCTGCGAGGAGTCACCCGCGTCAATATGTTGCAGCAGAATCGGCAGCATAATCACGCCGACAAACAGGGAGAAGAGGATCACGCCCGCCGCCAGGAACACCAGTTCGTAGCGCGCCGGGAAGACGTCACCCGTCGGCAGCAGCAGAGGAATGGAGAGCACACCAGCAAGGGTGATCGCCCCGCGCACGCCCGCGAAAGAGGCAATCAGCAGCTCGCGCGTGGTCCAGGAGCCAAACTCCATCGGCTTTTTGGTCAGGAAGCGCACGCTGAATTTCTTCATCGTCCACAGCCAGCCGAAACGCACCAGCATCAGCGCAAGGTAGATGAGCACGATATCGGTAAACAGCATCCAGACTTCAACGTTTGGATCCGCTTCGGCCGCAATCAGCGAGGATTCCATAATGCCCGGCAGTTGCAGACCCAACAGCAGGAACACCATGCCGTTAAACACAAACTCGAGCATCGCCCAGGTACTGTTTGCACGCAGGCGCATTGCCAGCGGCGCGCGGCGCATAACGCCGGAGCGGGTGATGGTCATCCCCGCGGCTACCGCCGCCAGAATACCCGACACGCCGATGTGTTCGGCAATCAGGTAAGAGGCAAACGGCAGCAGGAACAGCAGGACGATCTGCGTCGCCGGTTCATCACCACCCCAGCGGCTAAGGAAGCGCAGCGAGCGTCCGTACAGCCAGCTCACTACGAAGCCCGCGAGGATACCGCCAATCGCCACCTTGAAGAATTCCAGGGTCGCGCCGCCGACGGTAAAGACCATGGTGCCCATGGCAACCGCCACGGCAAACTTCAGGGCGACCAGGCCGGAGGCGTCGTTCATCAGCGCCTCGCCCTGCAAAATGCCCATGATTTTCTTTGGAATGCGCCCTTCGCCCACAATGCCGGACAGCGCCACGGCGTCGGTAGGCGACAGCACGGCAGCCAGCGCAAAGGCGGGTATGAGCGGGATCCCCGGTACGGCCCAGTAGATCAGGAAACCAATCCCGACCACGGTGACCACCACCAGCGCCAGCGCCAGGCCGAAGATCTCTCGCCCGTGCTCCAGAAATTCGCGCGTCGGCGTTTTCCAGCCATCGGCAAACAGCAGCGGCGGGATAAACAGCACGAGGAACAGTTCCGGATCGAACTCCACGTGCAGACCGAACGTCGGCCACGCCAGCAGCGCACCGATAGCTATTTGCATTAAAGGCAGGGGGACCTGGAAGGGCAGTACGCGTGTAACCACCCCGGATAATGAGACCACAAGGGTCATGATGAGTATTGTGAAGAAAATTTCCATGCGTTCCCTGTTTGCTGTGTTTCTTATATGCCAAACCTGAGGCGTCGTGCCTCTTATTCTATCCTCTCCAGAGTAACGTAAAAGGCAACAGGATGAGTCCTGAAAATAAAAACGGGCGGCCTGAGCCACCCGTTTTCGCATAAAAAGTCAATTCAGATGGCCCAGCCGCCCGCGTAGAACGCGACCAGCGCAACGGCGATGACCACGGTCCCGATGTTCAGCTTACGCCACTCACCGGAAACCAGACGCCCAATCACCAGCGAGGCGAAACCGATCATAATGCCGGTCACGATGTTACAGGTCAGCACGATGAATACCGCAGTGATCAGGCCGGACATGGCATCAACAAAATCCGCGAAATCGATTTTCGCCACGTTGCTCAGCATCAGCAGGCCGACGTACATCAGCGCAGGTGCGGTCGCGTAAGCCGGCACCAGATAAGAGAGCGGAGAGAGGAACAGGATCAGCAGGAACAGCACGCCAACGGTGATGGCCGTCAGGCCGGTTTTACCGCCTGCCGCCGTACCCGCTGCGGACTCAATGTACACCGCCGCAGGCGCCGCGCCCACCAGACCAGAGAAGACGCTGCTCAGGGAGTCGGTGGTCAGCGCTTTGCCGCCGTCAATAATCTGTCCGTCTTTATCCAGCAGGTTCGCCTGACCGGCCACCGCGCGGATGGTGCCGGTGGCGTCAAACACCGCGGTCATTACCAGCGCCAGCACGCTTGGCAGGATCACCGGGTTCAGCGCGCCCACAATATCCAGGCTGCCAATCAGGGAGTTGCCTTTGTCATCGCTCAGCGACGGCATGGCGAAAATCCCGGAGAAATGAACGGTCGGGTCGAAGATCAGGCCGACGATGGACACGCCGATAATGGTCAGCAGAATGCCGCCCGGCACTTTCAGTTTTTCCAGGCCAATGATCACCGCCAGACCCACCAGCGACATGATCACCGGGAAGCTCGCGAAGTTACCCAGCGCAACCGGCAGGCCGTCCAGCGGGTTCTTGATGACCAGACCCACGCCGTTGGCAGCGATCAGCAGCAGGAACAGGCCAATACCGATGCCGGTGCCGTGCGCCACGCCCTGCGGCAGGTTGCGCAAAATCCAGCTACGAATGCCGGTTGCTGAAATTACGGTGAACAGCACGCCCATCAGGAACACGGCGCCGAGCGCTACCGGGACGCTGATATGCTGGCCCAGCACCAGGCTGAAGGCGGTAAACGCGGTCAGGGAGATGGCGCACCCGATCGCCAGCGGCAGGTTCGCCCACAGGCCCATCACAATCGAACCCACACCCGCAACCAGGCAGGTGGCAACGAAGACCGCCGCTGGCGGGAAGCCCGCTTTGCCGAGCATGCCCGGCACCACGATGACGGAGTACACCATCGCCAGAAACGTGGTCAGACCGGCAACAACTTCCTGGCGCACGGTGCTGCCGCGAGCAGAAATTTTAAACATGGCGTCAAGTGAACCGCCGGTACGCGCAGATGGCGTAGACATAGAAAACATCCCCTGAAAATTTTTATTGAAAGTCCGTAAGCGTGGTGGAGACTCCACTGCCAGCGAAACGTCAAATCCTTGTGCTGCGTTTGCGACGAAAGGGGCGTCACAAAAAAAGCAAACGTTTAGCTCCGCGCTTACAAAACGGGTGGTCAAATGTAGGCAAACGATTATCTAGCCTAATACCCGCCCTTTTCAACTGAACTTTCTCGTTTTTCGCTAAAATTGCCTCATGACGATGAAGAATTAAGCAGAGGATGCGCAAACGTTATCGTCCATGCGCAATTTCGTTACATTTCAGCCTTCACCGGGGATCGTCAGTGGACCGCCTTTCGCAAGCGTTGTCTGCCAGCCCGGACGTGCCTCCACTCTCTGTTTCCACGCTGCTATGTGGTCGAGATTGTCGATGCCGCCTCTCGCCAGCAGGGCGAAGAGGGGAAAACTCATCTGGATATCAGCCATGGTCAGCGTGTCACCGGCAAACCAGCTGTTTTCGGCAAGATGATCGTTAATAAAGCGCGCATGCGTTTCCAGCTGACGGTTGAGATACGCTTTTTGCACCCCCTGCCCCAGCGCCTTACCCAGCGTGCGCAGGCCAAACGGGACGGGTGGTTTACCGAGGCTGTTGAATACCAGCTTCATTAACAGCAGCGGCATCAAAGACCCTTCGGCGTAATGCAGCCAGAAGCGATACTGCACTTTATGGGCGGGATCTAACGGTTTGAATCGTGACGCCGAATCGTACGTTTCCTGAAGATATTCCAGAATCGCGCCTGATTCGGCCAGCACCAGTCCGTTATCTTCCAGGACCGGGGATTTCCCCAGCGGATGCACTTTTTTGAGCGAATCCGGTGCAAGCATGGATTTTTCGCGCTGGTAGCGCACAATCTCATACGTCAGACCCAGCTCTTCCAACGCCCAGAGGACGCGATGTGAACGAGACTGATTAAGGTGGTGGACCGTTAGCATGATGTTCTCCGGTGACTCATACTTTTTAACTATAGAAAACTGAACAACTTCACGAAAAAAATTCGGCTAAAATCTCACCGTCTCCGGTGGCAAAAACGGCGGCCGGGCATAGAATTAAAGTGTCAGTACAAACCGGAACCTCCTCCACAAGCTCGACACGAGGGGTACTGATGTCGGGGGAAACCCTCCCGTGAGCCAGCGGGATAGAGAGAAAGACAAAGACCGGAAAAAACTAAAGCGCCCTTAGTGGCGCTTTAGTTCTTTATGCTTGTTGCCGGGTGGCGGCTGCGCCTTACCCGGCCTACAAAACCGAGAGCGTAGGCCGCCGGGTAAGCGAAGCGCCACCCGGCAAACACCTCTCATTCCTCCTCCAGCAACCGCGCCCCTGTTCCCTGCTCGCCCAGCCTGTCACCCGGGTTACGCAGCGGACAATCGCTGCGTGATAAACACCCGCAACCAATGCAGCCGTCCAGCTCATCGCGCAGGGCCACCAGCGTGTGAATACGACGATCCAGTTCTTCACGCCACTGGGACGACAGCTGCTTCCACTCCTTCGCGCTCAGCGAGTGCCCTTCCGGCAATACGCCGAACGCGTCGCCGATGGTGGCCAGAGGAATGCCGATACGTTGCGCAATTTTAATGATCGCCACGTAGCGGAGCACATCGCGGGTGTAGCGCCGCTGGTTTCCGGCGTTACGGATACTTTTTATTAACCCTTTGCTTTCATAGAAGTGGAGCGCCGACACCGCCACGCCGCTTCGCTTAGCCACTTCACCGGGGGTTAACAGCGCTTTGATGCGCGGTAATCTCTTTTCCATAAAACCTCTTTACCTCAAGTTAACTTGAGGAATTATACTCCCCCGCAGAGAAAACGACGAATCAACCAGGACAGATGTCTCCACAGAGGGGTAACCTTATGTCGCATCAGCAAATTATTCAGACGCTTATTGAATGGATTGATGAACATATCGACCAGCCGTTGAACATTGATGTGGTCGCCAGGAAGTCGGGCTATTCGAAATGGTATTTACAGAGAATGTTCCGCACCGTAATGCATCAAACGCTGGGTGATTATATTCGCCAGCGCAGGCTCCTGCTGGCGGCGCAGGCGTTACGCTCCACGCAGCGGCCCATTTTTGATATCGCCATGGATCTGGGCTATGTGTCGCAGCAGACCTTTTCCCGCGTCTTCCGCCGCGAGTTTGACCGTACGCCGAGCGACTACCGTCATCAGCTCAATTAATGCGTGTTAACGCAAGGGTTGCTGCTGCCAGGCCATAAATGCCTGGGGCGGCATCGCTTTCGCGAAGTGCCATCCCTGACAATACTGCACGCCACGCTTCAGCAACCAGCTCACCTGCTCCCCCGTCTCGACCCCTTCCGCAATGGTTTTCAGCCGCAGGCTTTGCGCCATCTCAATGATGTGCTCGGCAATCAGGTGGCTGGTGCTGTTGGTAGTTAAGGTATCGATAAAGGATTTGTCGATTTTCAGGATATCGACGTTCAGCGAATAGAGGTTATGCAGGTTAGAGTAGCCGGTTCCGAAATCATCAATCGCCACTTCATACCCCGCCTGGCGAAACGCCTGAATGACCGGCGTGGTTTTTGGCACGTCAATAAACCCCCGCTCCGTCACCTCAATTTTGATTTGCTGCGCGCGAACCGAGTAAAAGCGGGCTTTGTCGGAGATCAGGGCGATAAGACGCGAAGAGTGAAAATCCGACGCCGACAGGTTAATCGAGACATACAGATCGGGATGAGCGGCAAGAAAATGGCCCAGATCGCTGAACACCTCCTCCACGACGTAATCCGTAATGCGCTCAATCATCCCCTCTTTTTCTGCCAGGGGAATAAATTCCGCCGGGCTCATAACCTGACCGTTGAATCCAGGCCAGCGCAACAACGCCTCTGCCCCCACGCACTGGTTATTTTTAATATCAATAATGGGCTGGTAATGGACGCACAGCTGGCGTTTATTCAGAGCCCGGTGCAGAAGTCGGCCAGGCGAATTGAATTCACGGTGTGTACGCGACCACACCAGCAGAATAATAATGCTGCAAATCATCCCCAGCGGTAGCGTCAGGGTAGCCTGATGATAAAGCGTTTTATAAAAACGGGCGCTGGAGGTTGAAACGATGGCCGCAATGGGCCGCTGCCCGGATTTCACGATCGTATAAAAACGGTCATCTTTCTGAAAAGTCGTTTCCTGATGTCGAAGCATCGAATGCAATAAAGAAATACTGGCTTTCTGGCTTACAGAAAAAAATGCATTGCTGACGGTGTCATACACTCCCCACGACAGGGAACGATCGTCTGACATCACCTCACTGTACGAAAGCGGGTTGACCACTGCGACATAATTTCCGCGCTGCATATATATCATTTTATAACCATCAAAAAATGGTGTATCGCGAAAATAATAGATAGCAACGTCAGGTTTACGTGTGTAATTGGCAGCGGGGATGGTGTAAGGATGATCCGGCGTAAAAAGGGTCGAGCAGAGAAACTCCTGGCCTTCAGCATAAATTAAATCGGCAACAAAAAGACGACCGCGGGAAACGTTCAACATATATTGACGATGCTCCGGCGTACACACTTTACCCTGATATTTTTCCGCGTCTTCCCGGGCCAGATCAACCTGTTGAATAACCCGTTCAGTTTTGTTTAAAGCAAGCTCTGCAAACGTGCGCAGCTGGGCGCTGATTTCCGACACGGCTCTAAGCTGGGCAAACCATAGCGCAAGCATCACCGGCAGCATAACTACCATGATAATCCCGACCACTTTGAGCATGTTGCGCCGCGCGCTACGATTCATTTCCCGCTCTGTATCCCTGCATGTTGTACGCCTGTAGCAATGAAGACCGGCTGCTTTGGTAAACAGGTGATTACGTTGCATGAATCATGGGAAGTTAGCAACTGACTTTTAGTATTAAAAATCCTAAAATTCGTGATGCCGATAATATTTTCCCGTAAGCCAAACTAAAAGTATTCATTTCGTTTCTGATAAGGAAAATAATTACCCGCGACAGGTGTGGAAAATTCGCTGGCTGAAATAGCCTGCTCTTTGTTCTTATGCTGATTTATAAATAATCAGACGCCAGGACCGTTTTTCCTCTTCCCGTACGCTTGGCGTCATATAATGCCTTATCGGCACGCATCAGTATGGCAGAAGTATCCCGTTGCCCCTGACAGACTTCAACCACCCCGGCGCTGAAAGAGAGTACCAGCGTTTTATCGCCCACACGCAGCGGTTTTGAGATCAGCGCGGCACGCAGCCGGGAAGAGAGCAACGTTGCGGCCATACCATCCGCGCGCGCCAGCAGAAGAACAAACTCTTCGCCCCCCACCCGTCCCAGCGCTGACCCGGCCGGGCTCACCTCGCGAATACGGTCGCAAAAGTGGATCAATGCCGCATCGCCAACCTGATGTCCCCACCGATCGTTGATCTGCTTGAAGTAATCGAGATCGAACATCAGGAGACAGAAGTGGCTACTGACATCCTGCGGCGAACTGGCTGCCAGCGCCATTTTGAGCCGCTGTAAGATTGTCGAGCGATTCAGACAGCCCGTCAGATCGTCCGTGGTGGCTTTGACGGTCAGCTGCTGTTCTGCTTTTTTACGTTCGGTGATATCCAGGCCAATATTGAGAATGGAGTTATCCGGCAAAAGGATGTTTGACCAGAGAATGGTTAACTGCGTCCCGTCTTTACGCACCGGATGCCATTCGTACATATCCTTAAGCGGTGCGAAACGAACCGACTCCTGCACGCGCTGTCGCTCCTCAGGATCCGGGTAAAACAGGGCCAGCGGATCGGGGTGCTCGCCGATTTCAGTCATACTCCAGCCAAAGACTTTTTCGCATTCGGCATTCCACAATACACACCGGTTATGCCTGTCAAAGGCGTTCATTAATACCGGAGCACGCTCAAATAAGGTTTTATATTGCGTGACGACGCGCTGCATTTCCTGCGCCGTTTTTTCCCGCACGATGATGTCATCAAAATAATCTTTTAGCTTCTCAACCAATACCACCATGATATTTTTCAGTATCGGCAACGAGGTCAGTTTTTCATTAAAAGCCAAAAAGAAATAACCACTGCACTGTCTGCCATGCGCTGAGAGTTTACACAGTACGCCGCTTTGCAGCCGCGCATAGCCCGGGTGCTGAGGGGAAAATACCGCCCGGCCAATATGCGCTTTCCAGTAGATAACCCGCCAGGCGCGGTGATGGCGCTGCAACAGGGTGCTGGCAAGAAAATCCGCCACGTTGAAGGCGTGACACGTCACGTCGCCGGCACAAACCACGCGCGGCCCGTCTGCGGATTCGACACTGACCCACGAGAGATTTGCCCCCAGTGCGCTGTTGATAATTTCCAGCATTTCAACCGGCGAACATTGCGCGTTGAGTTGCGGCATCAGCTTCGCCAGGGCGTGCAGCGCCTGCATGCTGTCGTTAATAATCTCGCGTCTTTTTTCTTTCATTATCTTTTCGCAGGTCATTAATCGAGAGAGCAACCGCAATAATTCATATCTGAATAAAAGAATAAGACCACGAAATCAAAGAGCATGCTGAGTGTAAAACAAAGAATATAAAATCCAAAAAAGCCAAACAATTCAATGCGATGAATTATTTTTGCGGGTACATTTATTGTTCCAGACAAGCATAATCCATAGATATACTGCTGTAAACGCTATACAGCCGATGGCATTTTGCAAAGGTTTTGCTATCTGGATGAATTAAAAATAAAAATTCCGACCAGACGTCGTTCTGAGCGACGACGATATATTTTCCCCGGCAATAATCCCACTTTTACCTCACGCGGATACTGGCGAATAAAACAGCAAATGTGATATAGTTCACACATCTTATGTAACGAGAAACATTGTTTCATTCCAGTTCGTCTGTTTTGTCGAGGATGGGTTTTATGGCAACCATTACCACCAGCATGGTGCTCCTGCGCTGGCCGTTGTTGAGCGCGGTTTTGATGTTCCTGGCCAGCACGTTAAACATTCAGTTCCGAAAGTCCGACTACGCAGGTCTTGCTGTGATTAGCACCCTGTTAGGGTTAGGCGCCGCATGCTGGTTCGCGACAGGTTTGCTTGGCATTACGCTGGTGGATATAGCCGCCGTCTGGGAAAACATTAAAGTGGTGATGGTTGAAGCCATGAGCCACACCCCACCAGACTGGCCGATGGTGATTACCTGATAGCCTGTTATAAAAAACCCAGACATTGTCTGGGTTTTTTGTGTTTCACGCGTCTGGATATCAGAACGGGATATCGTCGTCGAAGTCCATTGGTGGTTCGTTAGACGGTGCCGGAGCAGACTGCTGCTGCGGACGAGACTGCGCGCCGCCGCTGAACTGATTGCCGCCCTGCGGCTGCTGAGGCTGACCCCAACCGCCCTGCTGCTGGCCGCCACCTGCCGGTGCGCCGCCGCCCTGACGGCCACCCAGCATCTGCATGGTGCCGCCAACGTTCACCACCACTTCCGTGGTGTATTTTTCCTGACCGGACTGATCGGTCCATTTGCGGGTGCGCAGCTGGCCTTCGATATAGACCTGAGAACCCTTACGCAGATACTCACCGGCCACTTCAGCCAGTTTGCCAAACAGCACAACGCGGTGCCATTCGGTCTGCTCTTTCATTTCACCGGTCGCTTTATCACGCCAGGATTCGGAAGTAGCCAGCGTAATGTTGGCAACTGCGCCACCACTCGGCATGTAGCGTACTTCCGGGTCCTGGCCCAGATTACCGACGAGAATCACCTTGTTTACGCCTCTGCTGGCCATGTTCGTGTCTCCTGAATACGTTTCTTAATAGTGTAAACGCGCGAGTGTACCATTTCCATGCGACACTTTGATAGTTGCGTAGCATGTTCCAGAGTTCTCTCGCGGACTCGACATTGTTACACAGTGAATCAGAAAATGCATTCCAATACTGTATATTCAAACAGGTCATTTTGTGTCATAATTAGCCGTTTCTGACAGCCGTTTGTCCTTCAAACAAATCAGGCAATCCGTGTTCCAACCGGGAAAGGTGAATGGATAAGATCGAAGTTCGGGGCGCCCGCACCCACAATCTCAAGAATATCAACCTCATAATCCCTCGCGACAAACTCATCGTCGTGACCGGGCTTTCGGGGTCTGGCAAATCCTCACTGGCTTTCGACACTTTGTATGCCGAAGGACAGCGTCGTTACGTTGAATCGCTCTCGGCGTACGCGCGTCAGTTCCTGTCGCTGATGGAAAAACCGGATGTCGACCACATTGAAGGGTTGTCCCCTGCTATCTCCATTGAGCAGAAATCCACGTCGCATAACCCGCGCTCCACGGTCGGTACCATTACCGAAATCCATGACTACCTGCGTCTGCTGTATGCGCGCGTGGGCGAGCCGCGCTGCCCGGATCACGACGTCCCGCTGGCGGCCCAGACCGTCAGCCAGATGGTGGATAACGTGCTGTCGCAGCCGGAAGGCAAACGCCTGATGCTGCTGGCGCCAATCATTAAAGAGCGTAAGGGCGAACACACTAAAACGCTGGAAAACCTGGCAAGCCAGGGCTATATCCGCGCTCGTATCGACGGCGAAGTGTGTGACCTGTCCGATCCGCCAAAGCTGGAGCTGCAAAAGAAACACACCATCGAAGTGGTGATTGACCGCTTTAAGGTGCGTGAAGATCTGGCGACGCGTCTGGCGGAATCCTTTGAAACGGCGCTGGAACTGTCGGGCGGCACGGCGGTGGTGTCAGACATGGACGATGCAAAAGCGGAAGAGCTGCTCTTCTCCGCCAACTTCGCCTGCCCGATTTGCGGCTACAGCATGCGCGAGCTGGAACCGCGCCTGTTCTCGTTCAACAACCCGGCGGGCGCGTGCCCGACCTGTGACGGCCTGGGCGTTCAGCAGTATTTCGACCCGGACCGCGTGATCCAGAACCCGGAGCTGTCGCTGGCGGGTGGCGCTATTCGCGGCTGGGATAAGCGTAATTTTTACTACTTCCAGATGCTGAAATCGCTGGCTGAGCACTATAAGTTCGACGTTGAAGCCCCGTGGGCCAGCCTGAGCGCGAACGTACATAAAGTGATCCTGTTCGGTTCCGGCAAAGAGAATATTGAGTTCAAGTACATGAACGATCGCGGCGATACCTCCGTGCGTCGCCACCCGTTCGAAGGGGTGCTGCACAACATGGAGCGCCGCTACAAAGAGACCGAATCCAGCGCGGTGCGCGAGGAGCTGGCGAAGTTCATCAGCAACCGCTCCTGCGCCACCTGCGAGGGTACACGTCTGCGTCGCGAAGCGCGTCACGTGTTTGTCGAAAACACGGCACTGCCGACCATCTCAGACATGAGCATCGGCCACGCGATGGACTTCTTCAACAACCTGAAGCTCTCCGGACAGCGCGCGAAAATCGCTGAAAAAGTGCTGAAAGAGATCGGCGATCGCCTCAAGTTCCTCGTGAACGTCGGTCTGAACTACCTGACGCTTTCCCGCTCGGCTGAAACGCTGTCCGGCGGTGAAGCCCAGCGTATCCGTCTGGCGAGCCAGATTGGCGCGGGCTTAGTCGGCGTGATGTACGTGCTTGATGAGCCGTCAATCGGCCTGCACCAGCGCGACAACGAACGCCTGCTCGGCACGCTGGTTCACCTGCGTAACCTCGGCAACACGGTCATCGTGGTCGAGCACGACGAAGACGCGATCCGCGCCGCGGACCACGTGATCGACATCGGCCCGGGCGCTGGCGTGCACGGCGGACAGGTGGTGGCGGAAGGGACGCTGAAAGACATTATGGCGGTGCCTGAATCGCTGACCGGTCAGTACATGAGCGGCAAGCGCAAAATTGAAGTGCCAAAACAGCGCGTGGCGGCGAACCCGGAAAAAGTGCTGAAGCTGACCGGCGCGCGCGGCAACAACCTGAAGGACGTGACCCTGACGCTGCCTGTCGGGCTGTTTACCTGCATCACCGGCGTGTCCGGTTCCGGTAAATCGACGCTGATCAACGATACGCTGTTCCCGATTGCGCAGACGGCACTGAACGGCGCGACGCTGGCCGAGCCTGCGCCGTACCGCGACATTCAGGGGCTGGAGCATTTCGACAAGGTTATCGACATCGACCAGAGCCCGATTGGCCGTACGCCGCGCTCTAACCCGGCGACCTATACCGGCGTCTTTACGCCCGTACGTGAACTGTTCGCCGGCGTACCGGAAGCGCGTTCGCGCGGGTATACGCCAGGACGTTTCAGCTTTAACGTGCGCGGCGGCCGCTGTGAAGCGTGCCAGGGCGACGGCGTAATCAAGGTTGAGATGCACTTCCTGCCGGATATCTACGTGCCGTGCGACCAGTGCAAAGGTAAGCGTTATAACCGCGAAACGCTGGAGATTAAGTACAAAGGCAAGACCATCCACGAAGTGCTGGATATGACCATCGAAGAGGCGCGCGAGTTCTTTGACGCCGTCCCTGCGCTGGCGCGTAAGCTGCAAACCCTGATGGATGTGGGTCTGACCTATATTCGTCTGGGGCAGTCAGCGACAACGCTGTCCGGCGGTGAAGCGCAGCGCGTGAAGCTGGCGCGTGAGCTGTCCAAACGTGGTACCGGTCAGACGCTGTATATTCTGGATGAGCCGACCACCGGCCTGCACTTTGCGGATATCCAGCAGCTGCTGGACGTGCTGCACCAGCTGCGCGATCAGGGCAACACCATCGTGGTGATTGAGCACAACCTGGACGTGATTAAAACCGCGGACTGGATTGTCGATCTCGGCCCGGAAGGCGGCAGCGGCGGCGGTGAAATCCTCGTCTCCGGTACGCCAGAGACCGTTGCAGAGTGCGAAGCCTCGCACACCGCGCGCTTCCTCAAACCGTTGCTGTAATCGTCACACGGAGAGCTGCTGTCGGATCGTTTCCGGCAGCAGTTCAACCGCCTGTTGATACGACGCATCCACCAGGTAGTAAATTTGCGAATCTGGCAGCGAGCCGTCGAGAAACACCGTACTCCAGTGCGCTTTATTCAGATGCTTACTTGGCCTGACATCATCGTGCTGCTGGCGCAGTAAGTCGGCCAGTTCCGGACTGGTTTTCAGTGATGCCGCAGGCCGCGCATCCACCTCTTTCACCATCGCGAACAGCACATCACCCACTTTGATCTGCGTGGCTT
This sequence comes from Enterobacter cloacae complex sp. 6730903, assembly GCF_048283985.1. Taxonomy (NCBI): domain Bacteria; kingdom Pseudomonadati; phylum Pseudomonadota; class Gammaproteobacteria; order Enterobacterales; family Enterobacteriaceae; genus Enterobacter; species Enterobacter cloacae complex sp. 6730903. Next base: position 13,375 of record NZ_JBLVXX010000047.1, read on the forward strand.
TCCAGTCGCTGTGAACGCTTTGTTCCGCACCCGGCTTGTTCATGCAGTACTGAAGTATCTCCGAAATTGTCATCTTTATTCCCCTTGTAGCGTTGCGATAATTTTACGCGAACCACCGTGAATGCGATGTTCTCCCAGCCAGATCCCCTGCCACGTTCCCAGCAGTAGCCGTCCGTTGTGGACCGGCAGCATCAGCGAGACGCCCAGCAAAGAGGATTTGATGTGCGAAGGCATATCGTCCGTCCCCTCGTAATCATGCTCATACGGGGCGTTATCCGGGACGGTTTTCAGAAAATGCCGCTCCATGTCAGACCGGACGGTGGGATCGCAATTTTCATTGAGCGTGAGAGAAGCAGATGTGTGCTGAAGCAGCAGATGCAGCAAACCCGTTTTGACGCGCGACAGGTCGCGAATTTGCCCGATGACTTCGTCCGTCACAAGGTGAAATCCGCGTGGTTTTGCGCTTAAGGTCAGGGTCTGTTGATACCACATGTGCTGCTCCATTATGAAAGGTGAATCTTTCTAAGTGTGCAGCAAGAAAGCGAAAGGTAAAACCCGCGCGGCGAGATTTGCTTAAAAAAGCATTCACCCCGCCGTTAATGCGTCAGTATTCAGAGTTAACGATCACCTCTTCACCAAATTTTCCGGCCATCGGCAGCGGTCGGTAGGTGGAGTTCGAGGCGCGTAACACCCTGATGCCTCTGGCTCCCACGTCGTGCGCCGCGGTGATGTCGTTATCTGAATCACCGTAGAACACTTTGATATTTTTCTTTTCCAGCCACTGGGTTTTGGTGTTTTGCCCTTCCTGATCCCCGGCAAAAATGACCGGATTCATGCTGGCCGCCGGGATCAGGAAATCATCCTGTAGCGTTTTCGAGACGGTTTCGGTTTTGGTCTGGCTACGTCCGGTCACGAAGTAAATGCTGTCGCCGCGCTTTACGTGCATGGCGATCAGCGCGCGGGCAACCTCTTTCGGGATACTGAACTCATCCCAGCCGTTGTTCATCTTTTCCCAGAATTCCGGCTTTTTCAGATAGGCTTCGCTGTCCGGGGAGTACGTTTTTTTGCCGCGCCAGAAACCGGGGCTGGAGAAGAGAACGGTATCGTCAATATCGAAGCCCACGGCCATCGGCGGGCGACCCGTCAGGCTGTTTTCGATTTGTGCCACTGAAACCCAGTGAATGGGAGCCTGTTCAGCAAGAATGGCGGCGGTGGTGCCGGTGTAAAGCGGCGTGGGTGCAGAAGCCCGCGCAACAACGGCGCTATTAAGCGAGAACAATAAGCAGGCGGCGCTGAGCGCCAGTGTGATCTTGCGCATATTTTCCCCTGAATATTCAGTTTGTTATCGTTTTATTTTGAGCGGATGGTCAAAAAACTATCCGACCATAACCCCAGCGGGAGGGGAAGGAAAGGAGTTTTTACTTATGAAGCTGAATAAAAAGAAGACGATCACAAAGCGCAGAAGAAACGTGTAGGCCGGTAAGCGAAGCACCACCGGGCAATGACTGGCACCGGCGCGAACAAAAAAGCCGGGTGGCGGCTACGCCTTACCCGGCCTACATGCAGTATGCAAGTAAGTACTTACATTACAGATGCAAACGCCTGCGCCACGCGCTGGACGTTGCCGGCATTCAGCCCCGCCACGCACATACGACCGCTGGCGATCAGGTAGACACCGAACTCCTCACGCAGGCGATCGACCTGCGCTGCGCTCAGTCCGGTGTAGCTGAACATCCCGCGCTGCTTGAGAAGATAATCAAAGTTATGCCCGGGCACGGCCTCTTTCAGGACGTTAACCAGCTCCTGACGCATCGACAGGATGCGCTTACGCATCGCTTCCACTTCCGCAAGCCAGGCGGCTTTCAGCTGTTCATCGCCCAGTACGGTCGCCACCACCTGCGCACCAAAGTTCGGCGGGCTGGAGTAGATACGGCGGACCGTCGCTTTCAGCTGACCGAGTACGCGTCCCGCGGCTTCGGCGTCTTCACACACCACTGACAGACCGCCAACGCGCTCGCCGTACAGGGAGAAGATTTTTGAGAACGAGTTGCTGACCAGAGCGGGAAGCCCCGCGCTGGCAATCGCGCGAATGGCGTAGGCGTCTTCCTCCATGCCCGCGCCAAAGCCCTGATAGGCGATGTCGAGGAACGGGATCAGGTTACGCGCCTTCAGCACCTCGATCACCGCATTCCACTGGGCATTGGTGAGGTCTGCACCGGTCGGGTTATGGCAGCACGGATGCAGCAATACGATACTGCGCTCCGGCAGGGTGTTCAGTTTTTCCAGCAGCGCATCAACGCGCACGCCGTTGGTTTCGCTGTCGAACCACGGATAGGTCGCCACCTTAAAGCCCGCGCCCTCGAAGATCGCAACGTGGTTTTCCCACGTCGGGTCGCTGACCCACACGCCGGAATCCGGGAAGTACTTTTTCAGGAAATCTGCGCCTACCTTCAGCGCACCCGAGCCACCCAGCGTCTGGATGGTCGCCACGCGCTTTTGCGCGAGCACCGCGTGGTCCGCACCAAACAGCAGCGGCGCGATAGTGTTGCGGTAGGTGTTTAATCCTTCCATCGGCAGATAAAGCGAAGCACCGTGCGGGGTTGCGTTCAGACGCGCTTCAGCTTCGGCAACGGCTTTCAACTGAGGAATGATGCCGTCTTCGTTGTAGTAAAGACCGATGCTGAGGTTCACCTTGTCGCTGCGAGGATCTTCTTTGAAACGCTCCATCAAGGAGAGGATAGGGTCGCCGGCGTAGGCGTCTACTTTCTGAAACACGCGATGTTCTCCGGATTATTATGAGGCAGGGAATTCAACAATAAACCGGAAGCGGAAGAAGATCGAGGAGATGTTAACAGAAGCGGGATGCATCGCATCCCGCTCATGCTTAGTCGACGTATTTCATCGCGACCCTTGAGGTAAGGCGCGTGATAAGTTCGTAAGCACTCACTTTTGTTATTTCAGCAATACGTTCTACCGGCAGGCCTTCGCCCCACATCACCGCATCGTCCCCCGCTTTATCCTGCGCGTCGGGCCCCAGATCAACACAAATCATGTCCATCGCCACGCGGCCGACAATCTTTACTTCGCGACCGTTGACCAGCACCGGCGTGCCCGTTGGTGCGGCGCGGGGATAGCCGTCACCGTAGCCCATCGCCACCACGCCAAGACGCGTATCGCGCTCGCTGATCCAGGTGCCGCCGTAACCCACCGGCTCTCCCGCTTTGTGCTCACGCACGGCAATCAGCTTTGAAACCAGCGACATCACCGGCTTAAAGCCAAAGTCCGGCCCCCAGGGTTTGTTCTCCAGCGGCGAAACGCCATAAAGAATGATGCCCGGACGCGCCCAGTCGAAATGCGACTGCGGCCACAGCAGAATACCGCCGGATGCCGCGATCGAGCGCATCCCCGGTTTGCCTTCGCAGAAGGTGTTGAAGATATCAAGCTGCTGTTCCGTTGCGCCGCATTCAGGCTCATCGGCGCGGGCAAAGTGGCTGACGATGTTCACCGGCTGACGCACATTTTTGCACTGACTCAGACGCTGATAAAACGCCTCCGCGCTTTCCGGCCGCACGCCCAGACGGTGCATGCCCGTGTCGAGCTTCATCCAGACGGTGACCGGCTCGCTCAGCTCAGCCCTTTCCAGCGCGGCCAGCTGTTCTTCGTTATGCACCGCCGTGTGCAGGTGCTGATCGGCAATGGTCGGCAGGTCCGAGGCTTCAAAAAAGCCTTCAAGGAGCAGAATCGGTTGCGTAATTCCACCTGCGCGCAGGCGGAGAGCTTCTTCGAGACGGGCGACGCCAAAAGCGTCGGCATCGGGGAGCGTTCGCGCGGTCTCAAGAAGACCGTGTCCGTAAGCGTTCGCTTTCACGACTGCAACGAGCTTACTGGCGGGCGCCAGTTCTCGCAGACGTTGCAGGTTGTGTCGCAGAGCGCGGCGGTTAATCACAACAGTTGCCGCTTGCATTTGAATTCCTTAGAAATTACTCATCATCATATTGAGGACCGGCATAGTTGTCGAAACGCGACCACTGGCCGTTAAAGGTCAGACGTACCGTACCGATGGGGCCGTTACGTTGCTTACCAATAATAATTTCGGCGATCCCTTTCAGATCGCTGTTCTCGTGATAAACCTCATCACGGTAAATGAACATGATTAAGTCGGCATCCTGCTCGATGGAGCCGGATTCACGCAGGTCGGAGTTGACCGGGCGCTTGTCTGCACGTTGTTCCAGAGAGCGGTTAAGCTGCGACAGCGCCACCACCGGCACGTGCAGCTCTTTGGCTAACGCCTTGAGCGAGCGGGAAATCTCGGCAATCTCCAGCGTACGGTTGTCGGAAAGCGACGGAACGCGCATCAGCTGAAGGTAGTCGATCATGATGAGGCCGATGCCACCGTGTTCCCGGGCGATACGGCGCGCGCGGGAGCGCACTTCCGTCGGCGTCAGGCCGGAGGAGTCATCGATATAGATGTTCCGTTTTTCCAGCAAAATCCCCATGGTGCCGGAGATCCGCGCCCAGTCCTCATCGTCCAGCTGACCGGTACGGATGCGGGTCTGATCCACGCGCGACAGGGACGCCAGAGAACGCATCATGATCTGTTCAGAGGGCATCTCAAGACTGAAGATAAGCACCGGCTTATCCTGCAACATCGCCGCGTTTTCGACGAGGTTCATCGCAAATGTCGTTTTACCCATCGACGGACGCGCCGCGACGATAATCAAATCCGATGGCTGAAGACCTGCCGTTTTCTTGTTGAGATCGTCATAACCGGTGTTCACCCCCGTCACGCCATCGTGCGGCTGCTGGAAAAGCTGCTCAATACGCGCAACGGTGGCGTCGAGCACATCAGCGATATTTTTTGGGCCTTCGTCTTTGTTCGCACGGCTTTCGGCGATCTTAAAGACGCGGGATTCCGCCAGGTCGAGCAGATCTTCGCTGGTGCGCCCCTGGGGATCGAAACCGGCCTCGGCGATCTCATTCGCCACCGAGATCATCTCGCGGACAACGGCACGTTCACGGACGATATCAGCGTAAGCGCTGATGTTCGCGGCACTTGGCGTGTTTTTTGACAGTTCCGCCAGATAGGCAAATCCGCCGACGCTGTCGAGCTGACCCAGACGCTCCAGCGATTCTGCGAGCGTAATCAGGTCGATAGGGCTACCCGACTCCTGCAACCGCGCCATTTCCGTAAAGATATGGCGGTGGGGGCGGGTATAGAAGTCTTCCGCGACAACGCGCTCGGCGACGTCGTCCCAGCGTTCGTTATCCAGCATTAAACCGCCCAACACCGACTGTTCCGCTTCAATCGAGTGCGGCGGGACTTTTAACCCGGCGACCTGATAATCACGCTCACGAGGTTCAGTCTGTTTGTTGAAGGGTTTGTTTCCTGCCATAGTGAATGGAGTTACCGAGATAAAGAGTGGGTCGAAAGATTACCACATTCTGGAGGAAGCATGGCAACACGTATTGAATTTCACAAGCATGGTGGCCCTGACGTACTCAAAGCGGTGGAATTTACCCCCGCTGCGCCTGGCGAGAATGAAATCCAGGTGGAAAACAAAGCGATCGGCATTAACTACATCGATACCTATATTCGCGGCGGCCTCTATCCGCCTCCGTCGATGCCGAGCGGACTGGGCACCGAGGCGGCCGGTATCGTCAGCAAAGTGGGCAGCGCGGTTAAGCACATTAAGGAAGGCGAGCGCGTGGTGTACGCGCAGTCGGCGCTGGGCGCTTACAGCTCCATCCATAACGTTCCGGCCGAGAAAGCGGCGCTTCTGCCAAATGCGATCAGCTACGAGCAGGCTGCCGCCTCATTCCTGAAAGGGCTGACGGTCTATTATCTGCTGCGCAAAACCTACGAAATTAAGCCTGACGAGCAATTTCTGTTTCACGCAGCCGCAGGTGGCGTGGGGCTGATTGCCTGCCAGTGGGCGAAAGCCCTGGGCGCGAAGCTGATCGGCACCACAGGCAGCGCGCAAAAAGCGCAGCGCGCGCTGGACGCGGGCGCATGGCAGGTAATCAACTATCGGGAAGAGAGCATCGTTGAGCGGCTGAAAGAGATCACTGGCGGCAAAAAGGTCCGCGTGGTGTATGACTCGGTGGGGAAAGACACCTGGGAATCTTCACTGGACTGCCTGCAACGTCGCGGGCTGATGGTGAGCTTCGGTAATGCCTCCGGGGCTGTCACCGGCGTCAACCTGGGCATTCTGAATCAGAAAGGGTCGCTGTACGTCACTCGCCCTTCCCTGCAAGGATACATCACCAACCGGGAAGAACTTGAGGAAGCCAGCAACGAGCTGTTCTCGCTGATCGCCAGCGGGGTAATTAAAGTGGATGTGGCTGAGGCGCAGAAATATCCGCTGACCGATGCGCAGCGCGCGCATGAGGTGCTGGAGAGCCGGGCAACGCAGGGATCAAGTCTGTTAATTCCCTGAGCCATAAAAAGAAATTGGGCTTCCCGTGGGAAGCCCTTTCTTTTTTTAGTTCGGCTGTATGTAGGGTACAGCTCGATGAATTCTTTAGCGGCAGCCATAGTGACAGATTCGATAAGTAAATCCTATTCTGTTCTAAGGATTGCTGCCGGAAAAGTTGCAGGTATGTGACGTACCCCTCAATACCTTAGTAACGGAAGCGGTTATTACGCTGATAAGTGGGCAGTTTTGGCGATTTAATCGCCCGTATCGCCCATACCACTGCAATCGCCAGAAGTAACCACGGCAAGAGTTTAATCGTCAGGGCAAATAAACCGCCGACAAACATCACCACCGTGGCCACAACGAGCGCGGCCAGAATACCGAGCAGCGACACGCCCGTGACCATCAGCATGATAAAGAAGCCAATCACAAAAAGTAGTTCCAGCATGGTGCTCTCCCACGAGTTCCCGAATGATGCTGCGATCATTACAAGAAGCATGCCAAAAATAAGTCGTTGTTCTGAAAGCAAAACTCCCCGCAATGTTTTGCAGGGCGTGGCGTATTTGACCATCTTTTAGCGAAATTTAACGTTTATCCGCAACCAGACGCAACGCGTGTTCCAGGACCTCAATATCCGCACCGGCTTTATGCGCGTTCTCGCTGAGATAACGACGCCACTGGCGCGCGCCCGGAATGCCCTGGAACAGGCCAAGCATATGGCGGGTAATGTGGCCCAGATAGGTACCATTACTCAGCTCGCGCTCAATGTACGGATACATGGCGCGCACTACCGCCACGGGATCGGTGTCAGCACCATCAACGCCAAAGATTTCCCGGTCAACCGTCGCCAGAATGCCCGGATTCTGATACGCCTCGCGTCCGACCATCACGCCATCCATATGTTCGAGATGCGCTTTGGCCTCGTCCAGCGACGTAATACCGCCGTTGATCGACATGGTCAGGTGTGGGAAGTCGCGTTTCAGCTGGTACACGCGCGGGTAGTCCAGCGGCGGGATCTCGCGGTTTTCTTTCGGACTGAGGCCAGAGAGCCAGGCTTTACGGGCGTGGATGATAAACATCTCGCATTCACCCTTCCCTGATACGGTGTTGATGAAATCACACAGAAACTCGTAGCTGTCCTGGTCGTCTATGCCGATACGGGTTTTGACCGTGACCGGGATAGAGACGACGTCGCGCATCGCTTTGATACAATCCGCCACCAGATGTGCATTCCCCATCAGACACGCGCCGAACATACCGTTTTGCACTCGGTCGGACGGGCAACCGACGTTGAGGTTAATCTCGTCATAGCCGCGTTCTTCAGCCAGCTTCGCGCACTGCGCCAGCGCAGCCGGATCGCTGCCGCCCAGTTGCAGCGCAACCGGATGCTCCTCTTCGCTGTACGCCAGATAATCGCCCTTGCCGTGAATAATTGCGCCGGTAGTGACCATTTCGGTGTACAGCAGCGTATGGCGGGAGAGCTGACGCAGGAAATAGCGGCAGTGTCTGTCCGTCCAGTCGAGCATCGGCGCAATGGAGAAACGGTGTGCAGGGAAAACGGTCTGGAATTCTGACGACATGGCGAAGTTTTAAGCATCTGGTGGAAAAGGGGCGCTACTATAGCACAAAGAAAAGCCGGAGGCGCAGCGCCTCCGGTGTACTTTAAAACGTCATGCTCAACTGTGCCCCTGCGCCCCAGGTCTCGTCTTCGCCATAAAGCCCCATCAGGTCAACGTGGACGGAGTTGAACGGCGCGAAACCGACACCGCCGGTAAAGACGTTGCTGTCGTTCCCTTTCATATCCGCACGATAACCGGCGCGTACTGCCAGCCAGCTCAGTGGCGTGACTTCGGCACCAACGCCAACGTACTGGGAGGTGTCTTCACTTTTAAAGCCCTTGGTTTCGGTCAGATCGCCGTCTGCGGTCAGTGTGACCAGATCGTTGTGCCAGGCGGCCCCGGCAGTGACCAGCGGACGGATCTGATAGGTGTCTTTATAACTCACCACCTCTCCCGTGCGCCCGTTGCGGATGCGGATATCTTTGGTATCGATATCGCGCGACATCAGGTTTTGCCCGCTCACGCCGACCGTCCAGTTTTCGCCGAAATCAGCAGCAATACCGGCATCGACGTTGAAGCCAGTGTCGTCGGTACGGTAGCGGCTGTCGTTCCACTTATTACTGTCGTAATCGTAGATTGAGGTGGTGTAGTTATAGAGCCAGGTTTTTTGCAGCTTCGGAGTGACGCCAACGGAAACCGGAACGCCGCCAAGATCGAACTGACGGGCCACCGCAATACCGTAGTCGGACACAATCGCCGCCCGACCAGACGCCGTAGAGTTAAGGTTTTTGGTGATCTGATCGGTACCGTTTAGCGCGGCATCCAGCGCCACACCGGCAGCAATCGCATCGCTTCGTTGTATACCACGCAGATAGTCAATGTCCTGCTGATCGATTGAAGAGCTGACCCGGCCATGGGCATAGCCTTTTGCCATAAAGGCCACGGAAAGAACATCGTTAGGGATACTGACGGCAATCCCCGCCCCTGCGGTGGCGTGTGCGGTTTTGCCTTTCAGGTAGTCCAGTTCATCAGCGAGATCTTTCGCTGCGCCCTGGAACTGATTGATCGAACCTAATGGATTGGTGATAACTTCAATAGGGGTCAGACTATCAACCACATCCTTGTAATGATTGATTTTGTCGTTAATGGTATCAATCTCGTCCTGAAGATTGTCTTCATCGGTCACCTGCACGCCAACGGACGGTAAAATAACCGTCACATCATCCTCGGGCTTAGATTTTGCCAGTAATGCGGGGTTGATTAACGCCCCACTGCCATAGCTCCCTGCCGCGACACCCGTTCCGCCCATTGCGTCGCTACGCGCTTCCGTCCAGGTATTGGCTGCTCCCGCCTGATTTGCCATAAAAAAGGAGACAGCGATGCTAACCATCGAAAATTTAAAATGTTTTTTCACAGTGTGCTCGTAAATAGTTTGTTATTAGTTAACCCTGTCTGTTATCACCCAAACAGGAACGAACTATTGCTGTGAATAAGTGCAAAAAGACCCGCTATTTCCTTAAGTTAAATTCCATCCCGGCCTGTTGTAATATGTGACGACCATCAATATTTATAGAAGAGGAAATTATTTTCGCCCAGGTTTTCCATCGTGCGGCCCAAAAAACTGAGGCGGATGGTCGACCCAGCGGTCTTCGCGCGTCGCGGCATACACCGGATTGAGCGGATAGTAGATGCGGTTATGTTTTTTATTGGCCTCACCCACCACCAGTAAGCGCACCTCTTCATCGGTATTGTTGATAAAGGTGTGACACACGCCCGTCCCGGCTGGAAATCCCACGCTGTCTCCGGGTTCGAGCTTCCATAAATAGCCATTGATCCAGGCCTCAGGGTAACCCTCCAGAACGTAAACAAACTCCTCTTCGTCGCTTTCCGCATGCGGATAAGACGTACGGCGTCCGGGTGGCAGCCGTTCATGGTGAATACCAATGCGGCCGAGACCCAGCCTGCGGGCCAGCGGCGCGCCAATAGAAAAACGTTCGTTGCTGTCAGGATACGTTGCGTCATCAGCGCCTTCCACGTCCCGCCAGTGCCGAATACAGTCAGGTCTTTTCATCATGCGATCTCCCGATTTGCGATGCGTCAGGTATAGCACAGCCTGGGGATCTCGGTGTTTTTAGCAGAACATGATAAAGTGAAGGTTTTCACCCTTACCACATCCGAGGTGCCCGATGGACAAGTCCACAAAAGAGCTGTTAGCGCAAGCTGAAAAGCTGTGCGCGCAACGCAATGTGCGCCTGACCCCGCAGCGCCTTGAGGTACTGCGTCTGATGAGCCTGCAACAGGGCGCCATCAGCGCCTACGATCTGCTCGATCTGCTGCGTGAAAGCGAGCCGCAGGCAAAACCGCCGACCGTTTATCGGGCGCTGGATTTTCTGCTGGAGCAAGGGTTTGTGCATAAAGTGGAATCAACAAACAGCTATGTGCTGTGCCATCTTTTTGACCAGCCAACTCACACATCCGCCATGTTTATCTGCGATCGCTGCGGTGTGGTGAAGGAAGAGGGTGCGGAAGGTGTGGAAGATATTATGCATACGCTGGCAGCCAGAATGGGCTTTGCGCTGCGCCATAACGTGATTGAAGCCCACGGCTTATGTTCGGCCTGCGTGGAGGTGGAGTCATGCCGTCATCAGGATGTCTGTCAGCACGATCACTCTATCCTGGTGAAGAAAAAGCCGCGTTAAAGCCAAAGAAAAAGGCGGCTCAGGGCCGCCCTTGGGGATAGTGCCGGTTACCAGCGGTAGTCGTTACGGGTTTCCCAGTCTTTGACTTCGTTTTCCGCCTGATCTTTTTCGTAACCGTAGCGCTCCTGGATTTTACCTACCAGCTGATCGCGCTTACCTTCAATGACGGTCATATCGTCATCTGTCAGCTTACCCCACTGTTCTTTCGCTTTACCTTTGAATTGCTTCCAGTTGCCGCCGATTTCGTCTTTATTCATAATCGTGTCCTCGTGTTAAGCGTCTATGAGTATCGCCCGCTACGTTCTTTTCTGCTGGACGTGATTATTATTGTAGTTAAGGATTCGGCGGTTGTTTTTATATTCGGAATCTTTAACCGTTACGATATATCGTGCGGGGCTGGAAACCAGGTATTGTTTCGCCAGTGACGATGCCAGATAACAGCCAGCGAAAGGCCACGCAGTGAGAGAAACACCGCCAGCGCCAGCCACAGACCATGATTGCCGAGATACGGCAGGGTCAGCAGCGTCAGGCCGAACCCCGCCGCCGCCACGGCCATGCTGTTGCGCATCTCCGCCCCTCGCGTCGCACCAATAAACATGCCGTCCAGCAAATAGCACCACACGCCCACCACCGGTAATACTACCTGCCAGAGGATGTAGCGATCGGCCAGCTCACGTAGCGCGGGCAACGAGGTGAGTAGCGCGACAATATGCCCACCAAAACAGGCGTACACCAGAGCAAAGACCAGCGCTACCAGGCCCGCCTGACGACAGGCAGCACGCCAGACCTCACGTAACTGGCCGCTTTCACGCGCGCCATAGGCCTGCCCTGAATGCGCCTCGACGGCGTAAGCAAAACCATCCAGCGCATAAGCGGTAAAGGTCAGTAACGTCATGAGCACTGCGTTGACTGCGACGATTTCAGGCCCAAGACGCGCACCAAAAACGGTTAAGGCGCCAAAGCAGAGTTGCAGCAGGAGCGAACGGAGCATGATGTCGCGATTAAGCGCCAGCAGCTTACGAATGTTGCCGCGCCAGGCCGATTTCAGCAGATCCAGGTTGATACCGCGCATCACCAGCACGCGCCAGACCATCCCCAAACCGATCAGCAGCGTACCGTACTCGGCAATCGCCGTGGCCAGCGCCGCGCCCCGGACGTTCATGTGCAGCCCCATCACCAGCCAGAGATCGAGCACAATGTTAAGCAGGTTGCCCACCACCAGCAGGATCACCGGCGCACGGGCGTACTGCACGCCCAGCAGCCAGCCCAGCAGGACCAGATTTGCCAGTGAAGCGGGCGCGCTGAGCCAGCGAATTTCGAGGAACCGCCGGGCCTGTTCCAGTACGGCATCGCTGCCGCCTACAATATGGAGCGCAAGATCAATCAGCGGCGTACGCAACAGAACGATTAACGCACCGGCACCGAATGCCAGAATGAGCGGCTGAACCAGCGCACGCGCCAGACGCAGAGGATCTTTTGCACCATACGCCTGGGCCGTCAGGCCTGTCGTACTCATGCGCAGAAAAAGCAGCAGCATAAAGAGGAAGCTGGTCGCCGTTGCGCCGATCGCGACGCCGCCGAGATAAATCGGCGAATCGAGATGCCCGATAACCGCCGTATCCACCAGCCCCAGCAGAGGAACGGTAATATTGGAAAAAATCATCGGTAGCGCAAGACGCCACAACGCCTTATCGGCAGAAGTCAGCAATGCCATGGAAATTACCGGAATCAGAAAACAGGCCAGGCTGTAGAGGAACTACAGCCTGTCAGGAAGAGATTACAGCCATTCACCGTTGCGGATAACGCCGACCGCCAGCCCTTCAATAGAGAAGCTCTGCTCGCGGAGATCCACCACAATCGGGGAGAATTCATTGTTTTCAGGCAGAAGCTGCACAGTATTGCCTTGTTTTTTCAGGCGCTTAACCGTCACTTCATCATCAATGCGCGCCACCACGACTTGCCCGTTACGCACGTCCTGCGTTTTGTGTACCGCCAGCAGATCGCCATCCAGAATACCGATATCTTTCATGGACATTCCGCTAACGCGCAGCAGGAAATCGGCGCTCGGCTTGAACATGCCTGGGTCAACCTGATAGTGCCCTTCGATGTGCTGCTGCGCCAGCAGAGGTTCACCTGCCGCTACGCGACCCACCAGCGGAATACCGTTCTCTTCTTCCACCAGCAGACGAATGCCGCGTGAGGCGCCGGAAACAATCTCAATCACGCCCTTACGCGCCAGCGCTTTAAGGTGCTCTTCGGCAGCATTAGGAGAACGGAAGCCCAGACGCTGCGCAATTTCTGCACGCGTGGGTGGCATACCCGTCTGGCCGATATGATCCCGAATGAGATCAAACACCTCTTGCTGCCTGGTCGTTAACGCTTTCATACCGCCCCCTGGGTGTATATACAGTTATGCTGTGAGTATATACAGTCAAAGGCGATTTTGGAACCAAAAACTGCACAAAAAACCAGGGACTTAATTATTCCTCGAGGCTCATCGGAAATGCGACCAAAGCAGCGTGACCCAGGTGATCGTCGCAGTGATAATCGCCAGCAGTACGGCAGCGGAACCCATGTCTTTCGCCCGGCCAGACAGTTCATGGAATTCCGACCCGATTCGGTCAACAACGGCCTCAATAGCGCTATTAAGAATTTCCACTATCATCACCAGAAGGACAGATCCGATGAGCAGTACGCGGGTGATAGCATCAACATCAAGGAAGCAGGCGATGACAACGGCAACGATTGCAGCAACCGCCTCCTGGCGGAAAGCGGCTTCATTAACCCATGCCGCGCGGAAACCTTTCCATGAATAACCGGCAGCTTTAATGATTCGAGTTAACCCAGTGGTATTATTGGCCATTAAAAGAACCTTTTATGATAAATAGCGTCTGTAACTAAAGCCGCAGCGCGTTTTGCTGCAACCTGAAGTATGACGGGTAACAACAGAAATTTTGCGCGCTTTCTGTTATCCTTGCGCCGCAATTGCATTATTAACCAGAGGCTTTACATCGTTTATGTCCGGCTGGCCACGAATTTACTACAAATTACTTAATTTACCATTAAGCGTACTGGTAAAAAGTAAGTCTATCCCAGCAGAACCTGCGCTGGAATTAGGGCTCGATACGTCGCGCCCTATTATGTACGTTTTGCCTTATAACTCGAAGGCAGACCTGCTGACGCTTCGCGCTCAATGTCTGGCGCACGATTTACCTGACCCGCTCGAACCGCTGGAAGTCGACGGTACGCTGCTGCCGCGCTACGTGTTCATCCATGGCGGACCGCGCGTGTTCACCTATTACACGCCGAAAGAAGAGTCCATTAAGCTGTTCCATGATTACCTTGATCTGCACCGCAGCAACCCCGATCTGGACGTGCAGATGGTGCCGGTGTCGGTGATGTTTGGCCGCCGTCCGGGGCGTGAAAAAGGGGAAGAGAACCCGCCGCTGCGTATGCTCAACGGCATTCAGAAGTTCTTCGCCGTCTCCTGGCTGGGACGCGACAGCTTTGTCCGCTTCTCACCTTCTGTTTCACTGCGCCGCATGGCGGATGAACACGGCACTGACAAAATCATTGCGCAAAAGCTGGCGCGCGTTGCGCGTATGCACTTTGCACGTCAGCGTCTGGCGGCCGTTGGGCCACGTCTCCCGGCGCGTCAGGATCTGTTCAACAAGCTGCTGGCTTCCAAAGCGATTGCCCGTGCCGTAGAAGATGAAGCGCGCAGCAAGAAAATTTCGCACGAGAAAGCGCAGCAGAACGCAATCGCGCTGATGGAAGAGATCGCCGCGAACTTCTCCTACGAGATGATTCGCCTCTCTGACCGTATCCTCGGCTTTACGTGGAACCGCCTCTATCAGGGGATTAACGTCCACAACGCCGAGCGCGTGCGTCAGTTAGCGCACGACGGCCACGAAATTGTCTATGTGCCCTGCCACCGCAGCCACATGGACTACCTGTTGCTCTCTTACGTGCTCTATCACCAGGGGCTGGTGCCTCCGCATATTGCTGCCGGTATCAACCTGAACTTCTGGCCAGCAGGCCCGATTTTCCGCCGTCTGGGTGCGTTCTTCATTCGTCGTACCTTCAAAGGTAACAAGCTCTACTCCACCGTCTTCAGGGAGTATCTGGGCGAGCTGTTCAGCCGCGGTTATTCCGTGGAGTACTTTGTTGAAGGTGGTCGCTCGCGTACCGGTCGTCTGCTCGATCCGAAGACCGGCACGCTGTCGATGACCATTCAGGCCATGCTGCGTGGCGGTACGCGTCCTATCACGCTGGTGCCTATTTACATCGGTTATGAACACGTGATGGAAGTGGGCACCTACGCGAAAGAGCTGCGCGGTGCGACCAAAGAGAAAGAGAGTCTGCCGCAGATGCTGCGTGGGCTGAGTAAACTGCGTAACCTCGGCCAGGGCTACGTGAACTTTGGCGAGCCCCTGCCGCTGATGACATATCTGAACCATCATGTTCCGGAGTGGCGCGAGTCTATCGATCCTATCGAAGCGGTACGTCCGGCCTGGCTGACGCCAACGGTCAACGGCATTGCATCCGAGCTGATGGTACGCATCAACAATGCTGGTGCGGCAAACGCCATGAACCTGTGTTGTACTGCGCTTCTGGCCTCTCGCCAGCGTTCACTGACCCGTGAGCAGTTGACCGAGCAGATTGATTGCTACCTGGATATCATGCGCAACGTGCCGTATTCCGTGGATTCGACCGTGCCGTCTGCCACCGCCAGCGAGCTGATTGATCACGCGTTGCAGATGAACAAGTTCGAAGTCGAGAAAGATACGATTGGTGACATCATCATTCTGCCGCGCGAGCAGGCTGTGCTGATGACCTACTACCGCAATAACATCACGCATATGCTGATGCTGCCGTCGCTGATGGCGGCCATTATTACCCAGCACCGCCGTATTTCGCGTCAGGAGCTGCTGCGCCATATTCAGGCCATCTACCCGATGCTGAAAGCGGAGCTGTTCCTGCGCTGGAGTAAGGATGAACTGGCGGCAGAGCTCGATAAAATGACGGCAGAGATGCATCGTCAGGGGCTGATTACCATCAGTGATGATGAACTGCATATCAATCCGTCACGTTCCCGTACCTTGCAGCTCCTGGCTTCCGGTGCGCGTGAGACGTTGCAGCGCTACGCCATTACCTTCTGGTTGTTGAGTGCAAACCCGTCAATCAACCGCGGTACGCTGGAAAAAGAGAGCCGGACGCTGGCCCAGCGCCTTTCCGTTCTGCATGGCATTAACGCCCCGGAATTCTTCGACAAAGCGGTATTCAGCTCCCTGGTGCTGACGCTGCGCGACGAAGGGTACATTAGCGATACGGGCGATGCCGAGCCGGAAGAGACGATGAAGGTTTATCAGATGCTGGCAGAGCTGATTACCGCGGATGTGCGTTTGACGATTGAGAGTTCGACGCAGGGCGAGTGACGCTAAAGCCGGGTGGCGCTAACGCTTACCTGGCCTACATGTTCCGCTAAATCGTAGGCCGGGTAAGGCGAAGCCGCCACCCGGCTTTTTTATCACCAGTAACTCATCGCCAGGCCCAGAAACAGCACCAGCCCAACGTAGTTATTATTCAGAAACGCTTTAAAGCAGGCTTCACGCTCGCGCTTCGCAATCAGCTTCTGCTGATACGCAAACAGCAGCCCCGCCACCAGTACGGACCAGTAAAACTCCCAGTTCAGCCCGTTCAGGCGACCAATCGCCACCATCAGCGCCAGCACCGCCACCTGCAATATGCCGATGATCAGTTTGTCGTGACGACCAAACAGGATCGCCGTCGATTTGATGCCAATCTTGAGATCGTCATCGCGATCGACCATCGCGTATTGGGTATCGTACGCAACGGCCCAGAGAATATTCGCCAGGAACATCAGCCAGCAGCTGAGCGGAACGGACTCGCTGACCGCGGCAAACGCCATGGGAATCGACCAGCCAAATGCCGCACCCAATACCACCTGCGGCAGATGGGTGTATCGCTTCATGAACGGGTAAACCCAGGCCAGCGCCAGAGCAGCAACGGACAACAGAATGGTCATGGTGTTAAGGGTTAACACCAGCATGAATGAGAGCAGCACCAGCACCACAAACAGAATGCGCGCCTCTTTCCCGGTCACCTGACCGCTCGGCAGAGGACGATTCGCGGTGCGCTTAACATGTCCATCAAATTTCCGGTCAGCATAGTCGTTAACCACACAGCCCGCAGCGCGCATCAGCCAGACGCCCGCCACAAACACCGCCAGGATCCACAGCGGCGGCACCCCCGGCGTGGCAACCCACAGCGCCCATAAGGTCGGCCACAGCAGCAGCAGCGCGCCAATGGGTTTATCAGTACGCATCAGGCGGTGATAGGCCAGCAGCTTATTCTGCGTCAGACTCCACTCCATTTTTTCTCCCTCTTAGTACAACGGCGATGCAGGCAAAAAGAGTTCCGTCAGTATTAACGGCTTGCCACTCAAACGAAGGCGGGAACGGCGCCCCCACAAATCGGCATCGCAACCAATTTCAATAAAATCACGGGTCAGTTCAGACGAGGTGAACAGATAGCGCCCCAGGGGCGTTTTGCCGAGGCGTTGCAATGCCAGCTCCGGCCCGGAAAGTGTAGACTCAGGAACCACCGTCCGCCCGGCAAGCCACGGCTCGCCATCGGCACACAGTAAAATTTCACGCAGCCAGTAGCGTTCTTCCTGCGGCAGCAGCGGCAGCTCGCTGGCAATCTCCGCAGGCGAGACAAACCCTTCCTGAATCATCGTCACCGTGACCGTTTTACCCTGTTGCTCAAAACGTTTTGTCATGGAATCTTCCAGCAGCAGCCAGTCCAGTTGCTCCGGGTCAAGCGCGGGTATTTGGTCGAAATAGCGTAGCGCACGCAGCTGCGTGAGCGCGGGGTGTGACATGCCAGACTCTCCGATACATAACGTAAAGGCATTGTATCGCAGATTGGCAAAATGAGGACGGACAAACCAAATTTAGCGATCACTATCGCAACAATGGTGCAACTTAGCCAAAAAAAGTGCGCCCGTGAAGGCGCACTAAACGACTAACAAAATCAGCACTGTGGGGAGACGGTTACCCCTTGCCTTTTACACTGCTGATAAAGGTGGAACGGGCAGTGGTTGAACCTAAACGCTCGGCTTCATCAAGCAGTTTCAGCGCTTTATCGACATCGCCGTTTTTAACCGCCTGCTTGATGGCGTTGTTAAAGTAAGTTTCAGTATCGTTAAGCACCGGCTCGGCTTTTTTCGCCGGGGCCGGAGCTGCGGCCGGTGCTGCGGCAGGCGCGGCATATACAGGCGCGGCAGTATTACCCACCGTTACCGGACCCGGGCCAGATGAGCCAAACAGCGGGCCTACGAGTACGCTGGAGGCGCTGTTGGTGGAGACTTTCAGCTTGATCAGACCATCGGTAGTATGACGGGCAAGCGGGTCCGGAATATCCGGGACAGAGTTCCCCGTGCCTTTCGCATAGGCTTTTGCCGGATCGACCAGCTTCGTGGTTTGCTGCAAATCTTTTTCAGTTGTGAACACCAGGACATAAATCTTCTGCTGACCCAGGGCTGGCGTCAGGCGCATAACGCCTTCCAGCCGATCGGCGCTCATGACGCCAGGCTCCTGATAGCTGAAATAGTCGCTTGGGAAGAATGCGGATGGCGTCATGTTCTGATCGAGGATCAGCACGTTAGGCGCGAAGACGCTGGTCTGCTTATTGACTTCACTGGTCAACGTCAGGGTCAGCTCGCCGATATTCGCCGGCACGCTGAACGCCGCAACCGGACCGCTGATACCCGGCACGTTCAGTGACTGGCCCCCCGCTGAAAGCTGGGTAGTTTGTGTTTTCGATTGATCAACTGGCGTCCACACCAGTTGCTGAAGTGCCGCAGCCGGAATAGCTGGCGCAGCACTGGTATTTTGAGGAACAAAATTCACATCTGCATAGGTGACCGCAGGCGCACAGGCCAACAGCCCCGCAGAGAGGCACAGCGCGACGAGACTTTTCTTCATTTTCATTGTTATTACCTCTGATAGCGTGAGCACTGCGGTGGCCAGGCAATAGCGCGCAGCACCCTAAGGAGAGAGGGGCTTGCGCCCCTCTTTTCAGGTTATTACGTCAGGCTTGACGAATTACCACCAGATTTCCATCTGGGCGCCGAAGGTCCACTCATCGTTATCGCCACGGCTGAAGGTTTTCGCGGAGGTGTCGCTATACGCTACGCCAGAGGTGTAGCCCGTATCGCCGTTGTTCGCGTAGCCCCATTTCTCATCCCACTTCGCGTAGGTTGCGAAGACGCGGATAGCCGGACGGGACCAGATGCTGTCGCCTGCCTGCCATTGCTGTGCCAGGGTGATTTTGTACTGGCTGTTTTTGTCGTCAGTTTTCTGAGATTTAACGTTGTCGTAGCCCACTTCCAGCAAGGTGCTCATGATCGGCGTCCATTTGAACATTGGACGAACACCCACGGTCCACCACTCGGTACCGTTGTTGTTGTCACGATCGATGTTCTGGTACATACCGACGTACATCAGGTCCCAACGGTCTGCCAGGGTGATTGCACCGTGGTCCAGCACGCGCCACATAGAGCCGTCGTTATCGATGCTGCCGCCCTGTGGAATACCTTTACCGTTAGAGGTCATGGAGTCCGTACCGTATTGCAGCACGAACTTGTTGAAGCCTTTCATCATGCTCTGGGTGTGTTCAGCGGTGAACAGCCAGCCATCTTTAGAGGCGCCAGGTTGCAGATAGTAGTCGTCAGGAATGTTGGTATGACCGTAGTCAACGCCCAGCTCCAGCGTACCGCCCGGGTTGGTTTCCAGACCGGCTAAACGCACGTCGAAGACATCGTTTGGTACCACGTTGTCATAAATACGGTCACCGTTCGCATCACGATCGGCGAAGGTCGCAGAACCGCCGGACTCAGAAGAACGGGTCGCTGCCAGAGAGAGTTTACCAAAGCCCAGATCGATGTTTTCAATACCGGCACCAGGACCAGAGATATCCCAGTAGTAGAAGTCGATCATGTGTACGTCATGACGCTGATAGAAGCGCTTACCGGCCCAGATGGTAGAGCCTGGCAGCCATTCAATCAGGTTTTTACCCTGCACGTTAGCTTCACGGAAGGCCGGGCTGGTGGATTCCCAGTCATTCTGCTGAGAAACGGAGTACGCTACGTTGGTGTCGAAATAGAAGCTCTTGTCGCCTTCTTTCCACACTTCCTGGCCCAGTTTCAGTTCGGCGTAGGTTTCACATTCGTTACCGAGACGGTATTTACTTTGTGCGCCTGTTGCCTGGAAACATTGTTGTTCACCGCCACTTCCGGTCCAGCCAATGCCGGAACGAGCATAACCTTTAAAGTCTACGGCGCCCGCCTGGGCAGACAGGATGCCTGCCGCAATGGCGACAGCCAGAGGGACTTTGCGCAGAGTAATCATTATTCTATCTCCTGAGATCATTGCTTTTCTTTGTAATTGGAATGCTTAAACGCCTGGCTCTTTGTGCAACCGACGACATGCAGTGCCATCCTCACGGAACAGATGGCAACGCTCTGGCGGCAAACCGATAGCGAATGTGGCACCCTCTTCTACCAACACCACGTCATTCTGGCGGTAGACCAGGTTCTGACGGATGGCGGGGATCTGGATATGAATCTGTGTTTCGTGACCAAGCTGTTCGACGACCTGAACTTCACCTTCCAGCGTCACATCAGCGATGTGGCTCGGCAGTAAATGCTCAGGGCGGATACCGAGGGACATATTGGCCCCCACCTGTACGTTGGCGCTGTCGACCGGCAGCCAGACTTGCTGACGGTTTGGCAGCTCCACCTGTACCTGTTCAATGGCCGTCGCGGTCACTTTTACGGGCAGGAAGTTCATCTTTGGCGAGCCAATGAAGCCCGCAACAAAGCGGTCTGCCGGGTAGTGATACAGCTCCAGCGGTTTGCCCACCTGCGCCACGCGACCGGCGTCCAGCACCACGATTTTGTCGGCCAGCGTCATCGCTTCGACCTGATCGTGGGTGACGTAAATCATCGTGCGTCCAAGGCGTTTGTGCAGACGGGAGATTTCGATACGCATCTGGACGCGCAGGGCGGCATCCAGGTTAGAGAGAGGTTCATCGAGCAGGAACACGCGCGGCTCGGCCACCAGCGTACGTCCGATCGCCACACGCTGACGCTGACCGCCGGAGAGCGCCTTCGGTTTACGCTCCAGCAGATGTGCCAGCTGGAGCACTTCCGCCACCTGGGTGACGCGCTGGTTAATGGTCTCTTTTTTCGCGCCGGCCAGCTTCAGGCCAAAGGACATATTCTCGGCAACGGAAAGATGCGGATAAAGCGCATAAGACTGGAACACCATGCCCACGCCGCGTTCAGCTGGCGGGATGTCGTTCATTCGGGTATCACCAATAAACAGATCGCCACTGGTGATGGTTTCAAGACCGGCAATCATACGCAGCAGAGTCGATTTACCACAGCCTGATGGACCCACGAACACCACAAACTCACCTTCGTGGATGTCCAGATTGATGTCTTTTGACACCACAACGTCGCCCCAGGCTTTCGTTACATTACGCAGCTGTACGCTCGCCATGCCCTTCTCCCTTCGTTACAACCTGTCACCGACAGAAACATTCAAGATAAGTTCACTATGCGTGTTCCATTACTTTCGTGAATCCTCCACCCCCCGGCTTTTTTATGGGGGAGGAGGCGGGAGGATGAGAGAGCAGGCTCTGCGACCGCAGCGGAGGGGCCGAGGCGAAAATCGTGAAGCGGCCTGCAAAATTCAGTGGGTTTTTATGTGCGCCAGCACTCATAACTTAAATTTATGTTACAGGGATCACACAAACAGGGGGTGGGGCGTAGGGACTGGGAGGATGGAAAGAGGATGTCAAATAAGGAGACTGAGTCACGTTGAACCACCTTATGTATCCACGAGCACATCACCAATAAAGGATGGCAGATATGAAGATCAAGACTGGCGCACGCGTTTTCGCATTGTCCGCCCTCGCAGCAATGATGATTTCTGCACCGGCTCTCGCCAAAATTGAAGAAGGTAAGCTGGTTATCTGGATTAACGGCGACAAGGGCTATAACGGTCTGGCCGAAGTGGGCAAAAAATTCGAGAAAGACACCGGTATCAAAGTCACCGTAGAGCACCCGGACAAACTGGAAGAGAAGTTCCCGCAGGTTGCGGCCACGGGCGACGGTCCGGACATTATCTTCTGGGCGCATGACCGTTTCGGGGGCTACGCGCAGTCTGGCCTGCTGGCAGAAGTTACGCCAGACAAAGCCTTCCAGGACAAACTGTTCCCGTTCACCTGGGACGCCGTTCGCTATAACGGCAAGCTGATCGCTTACCCAATCGCGGTTGAAGCCCTGTCACTGATTTACAACAAAGACCTGGTGCCAAACCCACCGAAAACCTGGGAAGAGATCCCTGCTCTGGATAAAGAGCTGAAGGCGAAAGGTAAATCCGCTCTGATGTTCAACCTGCAAGAGCCGTACTTCACATGGCCGCTGATTGCTGCCGACGGCGGCTACGCGTTCAAGTTTGAAAACGGCAAATATGACGTGAAAGACGTGGGCGTGGACAGTGCGGGCGCGAAAAAAGGCCTGACCTTCCTGGTTGACCTGATTAAGAACAAACACATGAACGCGGATACCGACTACTCCATCGCGGAAGCGGCGTTCAACAAAGGCGAAACCGCGATGACCATCAACGGTCCGTGGGCCTGGACCAACATCGACAAGAGCAAAATCAACTACGGCGTGACCCTGCTGCCAACCTTCAACGGCAAACCGTCTAAACCGTTCGTTGGCGTGCTGAGCGCGGGTATCAACGCCGCCAGCCCGAACAAAGAGCTGGCGAAAGAGTTCCTCGAAAACTACCTGCTGACCGATCAGGGTCTGGATGAAGTGAACAAGGACAAACCGCTGGGCGCCGTTGCGCTGAAATCCTTCCAGGATCAGCTGGCGAAAGATCCACGTATTGCGGCCACCATGGATAACGCCCAGAAAGGCGAAATCATGCCGAACATCCCACAGATGGCTGCGTTCTGGTACGCCACCCGTACCGCCGTCATCAACGCTGCAAGCGGTCGCCAGACCGTCGATGCCGCGCTGAAAGATGCTCAGGGTCGTATTACTAAGTAAGCAGAAAAACGGCGGGTGGCGCATGCGCTTACCCGCCCTACGACTACGGCACGATCCGTAGGTCAGGTAAGCGCAGCGCCACCTGACGATAAGTTTCCACCGTTGTAGAGGAAGAACCCCATGGATGTCATTAAAAAGAAGCACTGGTGGCAAAGCGACGCACTGAAGTGGTCAGTGATAGGTCTGCTGTGTCTGCTGGTGGGTTACCTTGTTGTTTTAATGTACGTGCAAGGGGAATACCTGTTTGCCATCATGACGCTGATTTTAAGCTCGGTTGGCCTGTATATTTTCGCCAACCGTAAAGCGTACGCCTGGCGCTATGTCTACCCGGGTGTTGCCGGGATGGGGCTGTTTGTCCTCTTTCCGCTGATCTGCACCATCGCGATTGCCTTTACCAACTACAGCAGCACCAACCAGCTCGCGCAGGAGCGCGCCACCCAGGTGCTTCTGGACCGTTCTTATCAGGCGGGTAAAACCTTTAACTTCGGCCTGTATCCTGCGGGAGATGAGTGGAAGTTAGCGCTCACTGACGGTGAGAGCGGCAAAACCTATCTTTCCGACGCGTTCAAATTTGGCGGCGAGCAGAAGCTGGCCTTAAAAGAGGCTGCGGCCCTGCCGGAAGGTGAACGTGCCAACCTGCGTATCATTACCCAGAATCGCCAGGCGCTGACCCAGCTCACCGCCGTGCTGCCCGATGACAGCAAAGTGACCATGAGCTCGCTGCGCCAGTTCTCCGGCACGCAGCCGCTTTATACCCTGGCGGATGACGGCACGCTGACCAACAACCAGAGCGGCGTGAAGTACCGTCCGAACAACGATATCGGTTTCTATCAGTCGGTGAATGCCGACGGCAGCTGGGGCGACGACAAACTCAGCCCGGGCTATACCGTCACCATCGGCTGGGACAACTTTACCCGCGTATTTACCGATGAAGGCATTCAGAAACCGTTCTTCGCCATCTTCGTCTGGACGGTGGTGTTCTCGGTACTGACGGTGATCCTGACCGTGGCCGTCGGCATGGTGTTGGCCTGCCTCGTCCAGTGGGAGTCCCTGAAAGGCAAAGCGATTTACCGCGTGCTGCTGATTCTGCCCTACGCCGTGCCGTCGTTCATCTCGATTCTGATTTTCAAAGGGCTGTTTAACCAGAGCTTCGGTGAAATCAACATGATGCTGAGCGCGCTGTTCGGTATCAAACCGGCCTGGTTCAGCGACCCGACCACCGCCCGTTCGATGATTATCATCGTGAACACCTGGCTCGGGTATCCGTACATGATGATCCTGTGCATGGGGCTGCTGAAGGCTATCCCGGACGATCTGTACGAAGCCTCGGCGATGGACGGCGCGGGTCCGTTCCAGAACTTCTTCAAAATTACCCTGCCGCTGCTCATTAAGCCGCTGACGCCGCTGATGATCGCCAGCTTCGCCTTTAACTTTAACAACTTCGTGCTGATTCAGCTGTTGACCAACGGTGGCCCGGACCGTCTCGGCACCACCACGCCAGCAGGCTATACCGACCTGCTCGTGAGCTACACCTACCGCATCGCCTTCGAGGGCGGCGGCGGTCAGGACTTCGGCCTGGCGGCGGCGATTGCCACCCTGATCTTCCTGCTGGTGGGCGCCCTGGCGATTGTAAACCTGAAAGCCACACGTATGAAATTTGACTAAGGAGGGCACTGAACATGGCAATGGTACAACCCAAATCTCAGAAACTGCGCCTCCTCGCGACGCACTTAGGCCTGCTGATTTTCATCGCAGCGATCATGTTCCCGCTGCTGATGGTTATCGCCATCTCCCTGCGTTCGGGGAACTTCGCCACCGGGAGCCTGATCCCGGACGAAATCTCCTGGGAGCACTGGAAGCTCGCGCTGGGCTTCAGCGTGGAGCACGCGGATGGCCGCGTCACGCCGCCGCCGTTCCCGGTGCTGCTCTGGCTGTGGAACTCGGTGAAGGTGGCGACCATCACCGCGATCGGCATCGTGACGCTCTCCACCACCTGTGCTTACGCCTTCGCCCGCATGCGCTTCCCAGGCAAAGCGACGCTGCTGAAAGGGATGCTGATTTTCCAGATGTTCCCGGCCGTGCTGTCACTGGTGGCGTTGTATGCCCTGTTTGACCGTCTGGGCCAGTACGTGCCGTTCATCGGCCTGAACACTCACGGCGGCGTGATCTTCGCCTATCTTGGCGGCATCGCCCTGCATGTGTGGACCATCAAGGGCTATTTCGAAACCATCGACGGTTCGCTGGAAGAAGCGGCGGCGCTGGATGGGGCGACACCGTGGCAGGCGTTCCGCCTGGTGCTGCTGCCGCTGTCGGTGCCGATTCTGGCGGTGGTGTTTATTCTGTCGTTTATCGCGGCGATCACCGAAGTCCCGGTCGCCTCACTGTTACTGCGTGATGTAAACAGCTACACCCTGGCCGTCGGTATGCAGCAGTATCTCAACCCGCAAAACTACCTGTGGGGCGACTTTGCCGCGGCGGCCGTCCTCTCTGCCATCCCGATTACCGTGGTGTTCCTGCTGGCCCAGCGCTGGCTGGTCAACGGCCTGACGGCGGGCGGTGTGAAAGGTTAAGTTTCATTTGTTATGCCACTGCAACCCTCAACTTTAGACGTATTGTATTGAACCAACTTGTGACTGTTGTTAGGCGCTCTTCGGAGCGCCCTTTTTTTATTCGCGTTTCAGCCGTTTCGAGTTGCACAGCCAGAGGGTGATCACCAGCAGCAGGATCGCCGCCGAATAGATCAGCACGTCGAGCGGGGATTTATGATCGACGATGATCAGCCGCACAATCGCGGTGATGCCAATGTAGACAAAATAGCGCAGCGGGAAGTGAAAGCCGGACTGAAAGTACTTCACAATCAGGGCGATAAATTCGAAGTAGAGAAAGTAGACCACCAGGCCTTCCACCAGCGCATATTTGCTGGTTTGCTCAGGGGCGAACAGCACATCCGCCAGATGCACCGTCTCTTTACCCAGAAAAACGACCAGGATCAGGCCAAGGCTCAGCAGACCGAGGTTCAGCACGGTCTGGAGTATCGTTGAGATAAACTCAACGCGCGGACGCGTCAGGGATGTCATACAGCACCTCATTCTCCAGGGCGAGGTTCCTGTATAACGCAAAAATGTGACGGGGATCTATATTTTTTGTTTATGTTTTGTCCAGATGAACATTCTTGCCGGGCGGCACTGCGTTTGCCCGGCCTACAAAAACACTCTCGTAGGCCCGGTAAGCGCAGCGCCACCGGGCAAATAAGCATCAGCGGAAGTTAATGTTCTTATCGCTGGTCATATCATACAGCTGGAATTTACGTCCAAGCTGCTGGCCGCCGTCGCGCGTCAGCGGCGTCCAGCCCACTGCCGCACGGCTGCGGGTTGGGCCTGATGAGAACAGATCCAGCGGAATCGACACGTACACCCCTTTGGTGAAGTCCCCTTCCCCGTACTCGTCTGGCGAAACGTTGGTGAGGGTGGCATAGCCGCCCACCACGACGCCGCTGTCGAAGTGTTTGGAGATATCCAGCGTGCCGCCCTTATCGCCCGCCAGATACTGGCCGACGCTGGCTTTCACCAGCACGTCCTGCGCGAACGACGGCGTCCAGTAGGCGGTCAGGTGGCCGGTTTTGACGCTGTAGTCGGTGAACTTCATCATGTCCTGCGCGCTGCGCCAGTCACGCTGTTTCACGTAGTTAGCATCAATCCCAAATGCCCAGTTGCTGTCGACAGGACGATAAAGCACTTCTGCCCCGGCGCCGCCGAACATGGTTTCCAGATAGCCACCGTAAACCTGGCCGTAGAAGCCGTTGCCGAAGTACTGGAAGTAGTTGGCCTGGAGGTTATTCACGTAGATATCGTTCTGCACATATTCGCGAACGCGGGTACGCACGCGCGGCAGTTTTGAATCGTTCGGCGGGTTGGTGTAGTTAAATTTGTCGTAGTTGTTGGCAATGTTGCCGAACAGACTACCGGTGGTCAACAGGTGGTCGGTCACCCACAGATCCGCCGTCGCCATCGCGCCCAGCTGATACATGTAGAAGTTTTCCGGCCCACCCACGGACTGGTTCAGCACCGGATCGATATGGAAATCGAAGCGGGATTTATCGATATACCAGCCCTGCTCGGTGCTCTCTGGCACCACCGGCTCAACGCGTTTTTGCACCAGCTCGGTTTCATGTCCCAGCGGTTCGCCTTCAAGGTGACGCTTAAGGCTGGCAACATCGGTTTCGGTTGTAACCTGCGGCAGGTTGAGACGGTTCTCCGTCACGCGGATCGTGCGGATCCCCTCCGGCAGATCGTTCATGACGATCCGGTTGGCGCGCTCGATCCCTTCGCGGGAGTCGCGATATTTCACCTGCTCGCCGGTGACGTACAGCGTATCGCCTTTGGTCTGGATCTTCGGATCCGCCAGGCCCGCGTTATATTTCAGCAGCGTCAGCTGGTTCGCTACCACGGAGTGCTGAAGGATCGCATCCTGCGGCTCCGGCTGATATTTTGGCCGCGGGTTGTCATTGTAGTGCGGCCGCATGTCGTTAAAGTTAGTGCGCAGGGTAAAGCCAAACATCAGGGTATTACCGCGCTCATAGCTGAGGTTAACGTCGGCCCAGTCGGTGACGCGGTAAATGGCGCCGACGTTAAACTTGCTCTTTTGCTCAATTTTTCCGGCGAAGTCCTGCGAGTAGTCGTTTCCTTCGTACTCCAGCTTCAGGCGTAATGGCTGCCACGGTGTTTGATACTCAACGCCGCCAAACAGCGAGGCCGGGCCGTGGAACATCTGGTCCCCGTTGATGGAGCCCGCTTTCTGGTAGCTGTTATCACGGTAGCAGTATTTATCACTGTAGGAGCAGAACGGATTTTTGACGTTGCCGCTGGTGCCGAGATAGCCCCATCCCAGACCGAGTGAGAAATCAAACGGTCCCCAGGCTTTGCTGGCCACGATGTATTCCGCGTCAAACAGGCCGGTCCCGCCGATATCCTTCGCGCCAACGGAGACCTGCGGCATCCAGTAGCTCTCTTCCCACAGGCGCAGCTTCACGTCGAAGGCTTTGTCTTTGTAGGTCTGATCGCCGGAGAAGGACTCAACGCTGCTGTACTGTTTTGTACGCACGTCGGTATAGCGCAGCGTGGTCTCCAGCCAGGGGAACAGCTGCACGGACGCAGAGTAGTAACGGTACTGATCGTTATCGCGATAGTTAAGGCTGATTTCCCCCTCACGGGCCATACGCGCGGTCGGGGTTTGCAGTAAGCCCACGCCGCCAAAATCGGACTGCGACGGGCCGATGGGTGCCGGATACGTTTCTGCATGACAGGCGGCACTCACGCACAGTGCAAGCATGCTGTAGAGATAGGTTTTTTTCATTATTCCGGTATCCGCTGTATCAGGGAGCGAAGGATATCGGCATTAAGCCCGTCATACGCTTTCGTCCAGAAATGGTCGGCAAAACCGACAAAAATGATGCTGCCTGGCATAGGTTCGATATGGCGTTTATTCCAGTAAGCCACCGGCGCTTTCTGCGTATGCCCGTCCGGATAGACCACCCAGGCATAGCTGTTATCCGCTCCGCTGAGCAGGCTTTGCTCGTCGAGATAGCTCGCCACGTCCCGGCCCGGCGTAAACGGCTTTTTGCCAGGGCTGCTGAGAAGCCCCATCACGGTGACGGTGGAAGGTTGAGCCGGAAGCCACAGGGTATAGTCCCCTTCCAGCGACGGATTGCCGTTTTCCGCAACGCGCACCTCATCCGGATCGAGATTCACCTTCTGGCGCCCCGTCACCTTAACCGCCTGAAGCTGCTGACGCAGGCTAGTAATGGCCGCGGCATCGTCGGCATCTTCCTGTTGTGCCAGCCCGCTCAGTCGGGCGAGCAGCGCCTGATGTTTTTGTTCCGCGACGATCGTTGCCTGACGCTCGCTGATCACCGCCCCGGTCCACCAGCTTTTCGCCAGCCTCGGCTGCCCCACCAGATCGAGCAGATGCCCGGCATTGGTTAAGGTTTTAGGTTTTTCGCTGTCCGGAGTGTAGACCTGTACCGTTCCCGCAGACCACGCCAGCGACGAGGTCAGGCTGGCGAGAAGCGCAATGTGGATGAACATTTTCATGATTTCGCCGCCTTGATCAGGGTGGTCTTCACCGGGAAGAAACCGGCACCGAGATACTGTAAGGACTGGCGGATTTGCCCCTCTTCGTCCACCCAGAAGCGGTTATGCCAGGTGGCCTGATCGGTTGTCACCTCTTCATCCAGCACGCGCACCTGCGTTTCGTCGCTGCCCACTTTGACACTGTCCGTACCGTCCCAGCGGAAGGTGGAGCGGGCCGTGGCGTAGCGCACCTGTTTGTGCTCGGTCCAGCCCATCGTGCGCGTCCAGCTTGCGCCATCGACAATCTGATTCGGCTTGATGAGCGGATCTTCAGCCAGGTTGTTCACCTCAAGCAGGTTGTCGCCGCCGAGCAACGTTTTCACGATGCGGGAATGCTGCGTCACGATGGTGGCCTGATCCTGCGTCACCCATTTCTGCTGCCCGTTTTCATCGAAAGCGAGCACCACAAACAGTTGCGGACCATCGTTTAGCTGTATGTACTGGCTGGCATACGGCATGTTCTGAAGTTCGTCATCGGTCAGATGCACGCCCGGCGTGCCGAACATGCTGTCCCACAGTGAGTGGCCCAGCCCTTTGGTGGTAGCTGAGCACGCCTGCAACAGCAGGCAAATCAGGATGATTGCAGGTCGCTTCACGACTCTTCTCCGAAGGGGCGAAATAACCACACCGAAGTGTGGTTATGATTAAAACACCCGGTATTACTGGGTGCTGGTCGTCGTAGTGGTCGTGGTTCCGGTATTGGAGCCATCACCGCCACCGGTTGCCGCCAGCGCGACACCCACGGCTGAACTTACGGCGCTGGTGCTGGCTGCGGTAGAACTCCCCGCAGACGCAGACGTCGCTGCCGACCCTGCTGCTTCCCCGACCTGGACCGGAGCTGCATAGACAGACGTCGCCGCAAGCGCAGATATGGCAAAAATGCCATACAGTACTTTCTTCATAACAATTTCCCTTCAATGAATGAATGGAGATTTGCCCGAAAAGAAATTCAGGCGGATTCGAGTATACACAACTAAAGCAGTGGGTTTACCGTGGGGGTAAATAGGGGTGAGGTTTTCAGACTAATGGTTAAAAATGAAAAGAAAAAAGAAGAAATGAAATATATAAGCCTGTCTCTTATACACATCTCCGAGCCCACGAGACATACGCCATT
>NZ_JBLVXX010000048.1:0-41272 GCF_048283985.1 Enterobacter cloacae complex sp. 6730903
AAACCCAGAGTGTGCTCCGGATAGACTGAAAAGTGTTACCTATGTTCCCGGTCTGATCTGTCACCTATGTATCCGGTCATACAGCAGCGCCACCGGGCATTAAAGCGGCTCAGTCCTCAAAAAACCAGTACCCGCTGTTCACCAGCGCGGCCAGCATGGCGAGGAAGGAGGGATCGTCCAGCGCGTCGCCAAAGGTATCCGCAGTCAGCACCATATGGCTGGCAATCGCTTCCAGCGCCGGGCGATGCGGAGAGTCCAGGCGCTCGCCGTTGACGAATACCTCTTCGCCAATGCGCAGGACGCGTAATCCGTCCAGACGAACCAGCTTATCGCCCTGCTGGAGCGCATCATAAATTTCATCTGCCTGATACGGCGGCTCTGGCGGTGCGACGTCCAGTTCGTGACGCGACTGGCTGATAAACTCGCCAAACCACTGTCTGAAGTGCTCCGGTTCGTTGATCAGATCCAGCATCATCCCGCGCAGCTTATCCAGCTCCTCTGGCAGAATATCCGCCGGGTGCTCACGCGCCGGAACGTCCGGATCGCTGTAACGGTAGCTGCCCAGCTCACGCTGTAAAACATAGTCTGCAAATCCGCTGATCATCTCGCGGCCGCTTGGCGCGCGGAAACCAACCGAATAGTTCAGCGAGTTTTCCAGGGAATAACCTTCATGCGGGAAGCCTGGCGGGATATAGAGAATGTCGCCTGGCTCCAGCTCTTCATCAATGATCCCTTCAAACGGATCAACCTGGAGCAGATCCGGGTGCGGGCAGTGCTGCTTCATTGGCACTTTGTCGCCCACGCGCCAGCGACGGCGACCGGTACCCTGAATGATAAACACGTCGTACTGATCCAGATGCGGACCCACGCCGCCACCGGGAACGGAGAAGGAGATCATCAGATCGTCCATTCGCCAGTCTGGCAGGGCGCGGAAGGGACGCATCAAGGCTGCGGTAGGTTCGTGCCAGTTGTTGACCGCCTGCACCAGTAAAGACCAGTTGTTTTCGCCCAGGTGATCGTAGCTTTCAAAGGGACCGTGGCTGACCTGCCATTTCCCGTCCTGGTGGCTCACCAGACGGCTGTCCACTTCGTTTTCCATCGCCAGACCAGCGAGTTCGTCAGGGGAAATAGGGTCGATAAAATTGCTGAATCCGCGTTTAAGAATGACCGGGCGTTTTTGCCAGTAACGTTCAATAAATTCGGGCCAGTTAAGCGTTAATTGATAATCCATATTTATGTATTCCGCAGGCTCTTACTGAGACGGATTATAACGGAAGCCCCGCCCCCTGGCTGCGAGATCTGCGTATTTTTCACATTCCGGGTCAACTATCGTTCGATACGGGATGCTGGCGGCCAAAAATAACTTCCATCCGGGCACCGCCCAGCAAACTTTCACCGGTTTCAATCTTGCCCTCGTACTGATCGACAATTTCCCTGGCGACGGATAATCCGACGCCCTGGCCCGGCCGCAGCGTATCGGCGCGCTGGCCGCGATCGAACACCACTTCGCGTTTATTACGGGGAATGCCAGGACCATCATCCTCAACGATAATATGCAGTTCGTTATCCGTTACCCGCGCGGATACCTCGACAAACTCCAGACAATATTTGCAGGCGTTATCGAGCAGGTTTCCCATCACTTCCATAAAGTCATTTTTCTCACCGACAAAGCTGATTTCCGGTGAGATATCCAGACTGATGTTGACCCCTTTACGCTGGTACACCTTGTTCAGCGCAGAGGTAAGGTTATCCAGCAGCGGGGCTACCGGGTGCAGTTCACGGCTCAACAGGGCGCTTCCGGAACGCATGCTCGCGCGGTGCAGGTAATAGCCGATCTGCTGTGAAATACGGCTGATTTGTTCCAGCATCACCGGCTCGGCGTCATCCACGCTCATTTTCGAACTGCGCATGGAACGCAGGGTACTTTGCATTACGGCCAGCGGGGTTTTCAGGCTGTGCGTAAGGTCGGTGAGCGTCGTGCGATACTTGTCGTAGCGTTCACGTTCGCTTTTCAGCAGGCGGTTGAGGTTGCGCACCAGGCTGGTCAGCTCACGCGTGGTCTCCGGGTTTAGCTTCTCTCGGTGATGTTCCTCCAGCTCGCGCACCTCTTTGGCAAGGGATTCAATCGGGCGGAGGCTCCACCACGCAGCAACCCACAGGAGAGGGATCACCAGCAGCAGGTTGGCAGCCAGAACATACACAAACCAGTTCCAGACCATATACGAGCGTTTCAGTTCAACCGGTATGGTATCGATCACCACAATGGTTAACTGCGGCATGTTCAGGGTGGCGGGGTAAAGGTTGATGGCCACAGAGTGGGTCATCTCCGTGTCGTCATCTTCGGCACGGATCTCATTAAGCTTGATCTGTAGGGCACGATCGTCACGCAGCAGGCTGCTGGTGGAGTTGAGATCGGCTTCTATTTCATGAAAACCGTTGGTTTTCAGCCATTCCGGACGGATGCGCTTTTTCAGCCACGGGACATCGCGCTGGGCCCACAGCAATTTCCCTTTTTCATCGTAGATCAGCGCCAGCGTCGGGCTCTGCTGATTCAGGTTTTCCGGCATCTCGACGGTGATTCGGTTGTTCTCCCACTTCGCCAGGGTATAAAACAGGTTACTTTCGCCGCGAAGCAGGCGGAAGGTGGTTTTATCGAAGCTCACGCTATACCCGACCAGCGCCACCATCCCGTAAGAGAGCGACAGCACCAGCACGACGGCGGCGGTTGCCAGCAAAAAGCGAACCCGCAGCGAAAGGGGTAAAATGTGACGCAAAATCCCTTTCATTTAGCGTAATTCGAACAGGTAGCCCTGACCACGCACGGTGGTGATCACGTCATGCGGGTACTGTGCCTGAATTTTTTTACGCAGGCGGCCCATCAGCACGTCAATGGTGTGGCTTTCGCGCAGTTCGGCATCCGGATAGAGCTGAAGCATCAGGGAATCTTTGCTCACCACTTTACCGTTGTTACGGATCAGCGTTTCCATGATGGTGTATTCGAATGCGGTCAGCTTGATCACTTCATCATTAATAGAAAATTCACGGCGGGAGAGATCCACCTGGAACGGCGGCAGAGAGATCACCTGCGACGCCAGCCCGCTGTTGCGGCGCAGCAGCGCCTGCATACGCGCGGCGACTTCTTCAATATGGAAGGGTTTGGTCACGTAGTCATCCGCGCCAGCGCTCAGGACTTCAACCTTATCCTGCCAGCCTTCGCGGGCAGTCAGCACCAGCACCGGCAGGGAAACATCATGGCTACGCCAGCGGCGGATAAGGGACAATCCGTCTTCATCCGGCAGCCCTAAATCGACAATGGCGATGTCCGGCAGGTGTTCATTGAGATAATAATCGGCCTCTTTTGCGTCTTCAGCATCGTCCACCTGATGACCCATCTCCTGAAGTTGAACTTTCAGGTGATGACGTAGCAATGCGTTATCCTCAACAACCAGTACGCGCATCATCACTTCTCCCTTTATAAATGGTATGAATAGTTTAACGCTGATTATTCAGGTTGACACCAGCGCGATGAAATTAATGATTTTTTCATGCTTCCGAACACAGAGGGCATGACGCCAGGCGCGGGTAATATAAACGGACTTGTTATCGCAAGCTTCCGCAATCCGGATAAAACAGCCATCCGTTTATGAACTGTTGAAGGCGAGTCGCTTTTTGACAGAACGGGCATAGCAGTTTTGTAAAGATTGCCCTTTTTTTTGTAAGGATGTTCTCACTATGTCTGTCTTTGTCTACGCTTATTTTATGGTGCGAAATTAGATTTGCATAAGATGTGCCAGAAAAGCAGCATTTTTACACAACAAAACAGCAATATAGCGAGTAAAGAGGATTTTATGGAATGGAAGGTTGTTGAGACTATTGCGAGCCCGGAAAGCGGAACCATCTTTTGCAAAGTTGAAACACAGTATGGCCTGAATTATATCCTGTGGTTAAAGGGAGATTATTACGTTCGTACAGGTGAAATCATCACCACCTCAAACCAGGGGATCCTGATTAACGATCGGCGGCGTAGAGTATGGATAGCGCAGGCAATGCCCTTTACATCCATAGGCTGGATGGGGTTCAAACAGAAAAACGCATGTCCAGGAAACCGGCAGGAAATGGATCGCCCGTGCACGGCTGAAACCCCGTGCCAGTTCAAACTGTGCCCGTTCGGCTTAAAACGGTATATACCGGAAAGTTATTCCACAGCGAAAATTAACAATCAGCCTGACGGCAGGCTTTAATCACGGCAAACAGGGAATGTAATGTGAAAACATCGGCTCGATGATGAAAAGCAGCCCCCTTTCCGGATGGAAAGGGGGAAGGGCGATTACTTCAGCTCGTCAACCATAGTAATGGCGCGGCCAATGTAGTTTGCCGGGGTCATCTCTTTCAGGCGCGCTTTTTCTTCTTCTGGCAGCGCCAGACCGTCGATAAACTGTTTCATACCTTCAGCATCAACACGTTTACCGCGGGTCAGCTCTTTGAGTTTCTCGTACGGTTTTTCGATGCCGTAACGACGCATCACGGTCTGAATCGGCTCCGCCAGCACTTCCCAGTTGTGATCCAGCTCGTCCAGCAGACGGTCGCGGTTAACTTCCAGTTTGCTCACTCCTTTCAGGGTGGACTGGTAGGCGATCAGCGCGTAGCCAATACCTACGCCCAGGTTACGCAGCACCGTGGAGTCAGTCAGGTCGCGCTGCCAGCGGGATACCGGCAGCTT
The DNA here is from genome assembly GCF_048283985.1 of Enterobacter cloacae complex sp. 6730903. Classification (NCBI taxonomy): domain Bacteria; kingdom Pseudomonadati; phylum Pseudomonadota; class Gammaproteobacteria; order Enterobacterales; family Enterobacteriaceae; genus Enterobacter; species Enterobacter cloacae complex sp. 6730903. The sequence goes on from NZ_JBLVXX010000048.1 coordinate 4,721, forward strand.
GCTCGCCATATGTTGTAACACGGCATTCGCCAGACCCAGGTTACCTTCGGAGTTTTCGAAGTCGATTGGGTTCACTTTGTGCGGCATGGTGGAAGAGCCGATTTCCCCGGCGATGGTCTTCTGCTTGAAGTGGTTCAGGGCGATGTAACCCCATACGTCACGATCGAAGTCGATCAGGATGGTGTTGAAGCGCGCAATGCAGTCAAACAGCTCGGCGATGTAGTCGTGCGGCTCAATCTGGGTGGTGTACGGGTTCCACTGGATCCCCAGAGAGGTCACAAACTCTTCGCTGAACTGGTGCCAGTCCACTTCCGGGTACGCGGCGATGTGGGCGTTGTAGTTACCCACCGCGCCGTTGATTTTACCGAGGATCTCAACCTGCTCCAGCTGACGATACTGGCGTTCCATGCGGTACGCCACGTTCGCCATCTCTTTACCCATGGTGGATGGGGTTGCTGGCTGGCCATGAGTACGGGACAGCAGCGGAATGTCGCGGTATTCCACGGACAGCGCTTTCACCGCATCAATGATTTTACGCCAGTAAGGGAGTACCACCTCTTTCCGCGCGGTAGAGAGCATCAGCGCGTGAGAAAGGTTGTTAATATCTTCAGACGTACAGGCGAAGTGAATAAATTCAGAGACCGCGTGCAGGGCAGGGACGCTTGCTACTTTCTCTTTCAGGAAGTATTCAACCGCTTTCACGTCGTGGTTGGTGGTGCGTTCGATGGTTTTAATGCGCGCGGCATCTTCTTCGCTGAACTCAGCAACGATTTTATCAAGGTAATCGTTTGCCTTTGCGTCAAAAGCAGGAACTTCCTTGATTGCTGTCTGGGCGGCCAGCTTTTGCAGCCAGCGTACTTCAACCTGAACACGGAACTTCAGCAGGCCATATTCGCTGAAGATCCCGCGCAGCGCGCTGACTTTATCGCCGTAGCGTCCATCGACAGGGGATACGGCGGTCAGTGAGGATAATTCCATAATTCGCAACTCCGGGAGGTTAACAATGAGCAAGAATTTGTTTTGCCTGAGTCGTCAGGCGATGACGAGAAAACATTAACTGTAGGCGGCCACCGCCGACCTGTTGCCACAGCACGGCGGCACGGATGCCTGCCAGCAGCGAGGCGCGTACCTTCGCCTGTACCTGTGGGCTTTGCAATACGGCAGGCGAACCGGTGACCTGAATACGCGGGCCGAGCGGGCTAATCACGTCAACGTAGATACCGGCCATCGCGCTGAGCAGGGTCTCAGACTGGAGGTCAAAGTGTTCGAGCTGGCGCTGTAGCCCGGCGATGCGGTCGCCCAGGGTATTCATTGCGCCTTTTGCCGCATTAAGCTTACGCTCCAGTACCATCAGGCTTAAGGTGTAGCGGGTCAGCTCCGCGTTCAATCCCTGACGGTTGCTGGCATTGAGCACGCCGAGCAGCGTTTCAAGACCGAGACGAAGATTGGTTTCACTGCCGCCAAAGACGCCCAGCGTGGAGCCTGGGTTAAGATCGATAACGCTGTTGAGTGAAACGTGCAGGGCATCAGCGTCGCAATGACCCTGATGCGCCAGCTGTTGCACCAGACGGGCTGACTGGCAAATTCCCGCCAGCGCCAGGGTGATGTCGTAATAGTTCTTCGCCACACGGTCTCCTTTATGTGTGCAAACGGTTTAAACAGCAGGCAGCGGCAGGCGCTGTTCAATGATCCCACCGCCGAGGCAAATTTCGCCGCTGTAGAAAACAGCAGACTGGCCAGGGGTAACGGCGGAAACCGGCTCGTCGAAACGCACGTCAATGCGATCGTCATCCAGTGCGGTTACGGTGCAAGGGATGTCCGTCTGGCGGTAGCGCGTTTTCACTGTGCAGCGCAGCGTGCCTTTCAGCGGCTCGCGATCGACCCAGTGCAGCTGTTGCGCGATCAGTCCAACGGACATCAGGCGCGGGTGGTCGTGACCCTGAGCCACAACCAGAATATTGTTTTCGACGTCTTTGTCGACCACGTACCACGGATCTTCGCTGCCCTCTTTGGTGCCGCCGATACCCAGACCTTTACGCTGGCCGAGAGTGTGGTACATCAGCCCCTGGTGCTGACCAATCTCATCGCCGTCAACGGTGACGATTTTGCCCGGCTGTGCAGGCAGGTAGCGCCCCAGGAACTCGCGGAATTTACGCTCGCCGATAAAACAGATACCGGTGGAGTCTTTTTTCTTCGCAGTGATCAGATCCAGATCTTCAGCAATCTTACGCACTTCCGGCTTTTCCAGCTCGCCGACCGGGAACAGACTTTGGGCAATCTGTTCGTGGCTCAGCGTATAGAGGAAGTAGCTCTGATCTTTGTTGCCGTCCAGACCGCGCAGAAGCTGGCTTTTGCCATTCACATCCGCGCGACGCACGTAGTGGCCGGTCGCAATGTAGTCTGCGCCCAGGTCTTCCGCGGCGAATTCCAGGAAGGCTTTGAATTTGATCTCTTTGTTGCACAGGATATCCGGGTTTGGCGTGCGGCCCGCTTTGTACTCTTCGAGGAAGAGTTCAAAAACGTTGTCCCAGTATTCTGCGGCAAAGTTAACGGTGTGCAGTTCGATGCCGAGCTTATCGCACACGGCCTGCGCATCGGCGAGATCCGCAGCGGCAGTGCAGTATTCCTCGCCATCGTCTTCCTCCCAGTTCTTCATGAACAGGCCCTCCACCTTATAGCCCTGTTGCTGCAACAGGTAGGCGGAAACGGAGGAATCGACACCGCCGGACATGCCGACGATTACTTTTTTCTGGCTGTTATCTGACATGGAATACTCACGACATTGAACTTCAAGGCGGCGTATTCTATCACGCCCCCCCACCATTGACACCCTCTGTAAACGGCCAGTTAAATTCTGCAATGACATCCAGCGGCAGGCGCGCCGCAGACTGCCAGCAGCGGATGCTTTCCGCAACCAGCGGCGAACGCAGGTTTGGCGCGCTCAGAATCTTGTCGGCAGTCACCCACAGGCAGCGATCGATATCGTCGTCGTGCGGTTCAGTGGCGCACGTTTCGTTAAGCTCAACGGCGAATAAGAAGCGCAGGAAAGGCGTCTGGTCAGGCGCGATCCACTGATGCATACGGATAAAATGCTGCGGTTCGGCGCGGATACCCGTCTCCTCCCACAGCTCACGCGCTGCCGCCTGGCGTAAGGTTTCATTGGCTTCAAGATGCCCGGCAGGCTGGTTCCACAGTGCTTTGCCGTTGATGGTCTCTTCCACCACCAGGAATTTCCCCTGCGCGTGGACCACGCAGGCGACCGTAACATGAGGTTTAAACATCAGTTCTCCTTAGGGGTAACATCCCGCCATTCCCCGTTTGCCAGCGAGTCCAGCGTGTAGCTGCCCATGGCGTAGCGAATGAGTCGCAGGGTAGGGAAGCCCACATGCGCGGTCATGCGCCTGACCTGTCGGTTGCGGCCTTCATAAAGGGTGATTTTAAGCCAGCTGGTGGGAATGGATTTCCGCTCACGAATCGGCGGGTTGCGCGGCCACAGCCACTCGGGCTCATTCACGCGCTCAATACCAGCCGGCAGGGTGGGACCGTCGTTCAGCGTTACGCCGTTGCGCAGTTTTGCCAGCGACGCGTCGTCCGGCTCGCCTTCAACCTGAACATAGTAAATTTTTCCGGTACGTTTGCCCGGCTGAGTAAGCCTGGCCTGGAGCACGCCGTCATTGGTGAGCACCAGCAGCCCTTCGCTGTCGCGGTCCAGACGTCCCGCCGCGTAGACTCCCTGAACGGGAATAAAGTCCTTCAGCGTGCTGCGCCCGGCCTCGTCGGTAAACTGCGGCAATACATCGTAGGGTTTATTGAACAGTATGACCCGCGTTGGCTGGGGTTCTGGCGTTCTTCTGGTGGCTTGTCGTGAGCTGAATCGCTCAACCCGGTGTTTTCTAAAAGAAGTTTTCTTCATGGTATTTTCAGGCGTTATCAATTGCCGCATTATAGCCTAATAACGAAGACCTTTCATGGCGTCGGACAATCAGGTACTATCGGAAGGCTCATTACAATTTATTAACATAAGATCAGTAACAACCAGAAGCGCTCGAAGGAGAGGTTAATGGAAAGCAAAGTAGTTGTTCCGGCGGAAGGTAAAAAGATCACCCTGCAAAACGGCAAGATTAACGTTCCTCACAACCCGATTATCCCGTTCATTGAAGGCGACGGTATCGGTGTAGACGTTACCCCGGCGATGCTGAAAGTGGTTGATGCCGCTGTTGAGAAAGCCTACAAAGGCGAGCGTAAAATTTCCTGGATGGAAATTTACACCGGTGAAAAATCGACTCAAGTTTATGGCCAGGACGTCTGGCTGCCAGCCGAAACGCTGGACCTGATCCGCGACTATCGCGTTGCTATCAAAGGCCCTCTGACCACGCCAGTTGGCGGCGGCATTCGCTCCCTGAACGTGGCGCTGCGTCAGGAACTGGATCTGTATGTGTGTCTGCGTCCGGTGCGTTACTACCAGGGCACCCCAAGCCCGGTTAAGCATCCGGAACTGACCGACATGGTTATCTTCCGTGAAAACTCAGAAGACATCTACGCCGGTATCGAATGGAAAGCGGACTCTGCTGATGCAGAAAAAGTGATTAAATTCCTGCGCGAAGAGATGGGCGTGAAGAAAATTCGCTTCCCTGAGCATTGTGGCATCGGCATCAAGCCGTGCTCCGAAGAAGGGACCAAGCGTCTGGTGCGTGCCGCCATCGAATACGCTATCACCAACGATCGTGACTCTGTGACCCTGGTTCACAAAGGCAACATCATGAAGTTCACCGAAGGCGCGTTCAAAGACTGGGGCTACCAGCTGGCGACCGAAGAGTTCGGCGGTGAACTGATCGACGGCGGCCCATGGCAGAAAATTAAGAACCCGAACACCGGTAAAGAGATCATCATTAAAGATGTGATCGCCGATGCGTTCCTGCAACAGATCCTGCTGCGTCCTGCTGAGTATGACGTGATCGCCTGTATGAACCTGAACGGTGACTACATCTCCGATGCGCTGGCCGCGCAGGTGGGTGGTATCGGTATCGCCCCGGGCGCGAACATCGGTGACGAGTGCGCCCTATTCGAAGCAACTCACGGTACTGCACCTAAGTATGCAGGCCAGGACAAAGTCAACCCAGGCTCTATTATTCTGTCCGCAGAGATGATGCTGCGTCATATGGAATGGTTCGAAGCCGCAGACCTGATCGTTAAGGGTATGGAAGGCGCGATTAACGCGAAAACCGTCACCTATGACTTTGAACGTCTGATGGAAGGCGCTAAACTGCTGAAATGCTCAGAGTTTGGCGACGCGATTATCGCGAACATGTAATCCACTCGCTGGGTTAAATGACAACGGGAGCCTGAGGGTTCCCGTTTTTTATGCACACAAGACGGAAACAACGCTATGACCCATGATATCCCGCTCAAGTATTATGACATCGTCGACGAGTATGCGACTGAAACGGCGAAACCGGTAGAAGAGGCAGAGCGTACGCCGCTGGCGCACTATTTCCAGCTGCTGCTCACTCGCCTGTACAACAATGAGGAAATCAGTGAAGAGGCGCAGCGGGAGATGGCTGCCCAGGCGGAGATAGACGAAGCGCGCATTGACGATATTGCGAACTTCCTGAATCAATGGGGCAATGAATAACGCGTCATCGCGCTGAGTCTGCCAGCAGCCTGGCGAGGTCGTGCCGGGTTAGCGATTTTGAAAAGTACCAGCCTTGTACGAGTGCATCGGGGTATCTCTGCGCGATGAACTGATATTGCGTTTCGCTTTCCACCCCTTCAAAAACCAGGGTTTTGTGCAGTTTAGCGAGCGCGTCGCTAAAGATCACCAGGATATCCTGTTTATAGTGCTCGCTGATGCCGTCCACTAACGACTTATCCACCTTGATTTCGTCATATTTGAGATTCGAGAGCCTGGCAAGATTTGAGTTTTGCACACCAAAGTCGTCTATTGAAATTTTGACGCCTGCCGATTTAAGCTCCTCACAAAACTCTTCCAGGATGGCCGAGGTGGAAACGCCATTCTCGGATAACTCAACTTTGATTAACGATAAGGGAATCGCGTTCTCTGAGCATTCATGACGTAATACCGCCAGGAATTTGCCGTCTTCAATTTCCGTCCGGCCAACGTTCAGTGAAATCATTAACTGATGTTCAGCGGCCAGCGCGGCAATTTCCGCCAGGGATTTCTTTATCATGTTCTGATAATAAACGTTATACAGGCCAATTTTTTTGATTAACGGGATAAACAGCTCAGGAGAAACCTCTTTGTGATTGTTATCCTGCCATCTTGATAACACTTCAACCCCGACAATTTTCTTATCAGCAACCCGAATAACAGGCTGAAAATGAACGCTGATGGTATTCGCTTTTACCGCCTTGACCAGCGTTCGCTCCAGGGAACGTCGGTCTTCATAAAGTCGAAGAGAAAACAGCGTCAGGGATACCCAAATAAAGTATAAAAACAGGCACAGAAGCACCATCACTACGTGGGAGAGCGAAGCCAGTCCGGCATCGTGGTGTGTGACGGTGACACATAAATCCCAGCGTGTACTGCACTCTGTCACAGCCAGCGTAAATAACAGAGACTGTAAGCGGCTAAGGTTTTCTGATGGTGGCGTAACGGTGAAAAAGGTGCGGCCGAAATCTTTAGTGGAAGAACGAAGCGAATAGTTGGCGGTAACGGGGGCAAATTTATCGTAGGCTGAACGGGAGGTGAAGATAATAAGGTGGTTATAAATTGTCGCATTGCCGACAAAGAAATCTTTCTGCGAAAACTGCGCCAGACTGAATCCGTTCTGGGTTTTATGCAGCTCAGAGGGAAGGGCGATGGGATTTGCCAGCTTGCCCCAAAACGCGGTGCAGGTGATTTTCCCCTTTTCAATAAACCCCACATCGGCGAAATAGAGACTTCGCATCTTTAATTTTCGGTAGACGTTCAGACTGGCGCTATCGCATCCCTGTGCGGAGGTATTTTTAAGCGTACTGGCGATATTTTGCGTTAACTCTTCGGAATAGCTTAAGAGCGTGTGGGAGATCTCCCTCTGCCGGTTCTTTTGCTGCTCAACGATAATGGCGTTAACCGCATACAGCGACAGGACGACCATAAAGGTTGAGATGATAGCAACGGCAATGGCCTTCTTCATTTTCCTGCTGTCCCGCCACGTCCTGAGGTGCAGGGATCTTAACACAGGTCATAAAAGCTACAAGTATGAGAGTTGAGGCCGCACGGTATCGGAAGGAAAGCCACCATGCCAGGCTCCTTTCAACTCAGAACCACTCAAACCGTGTTGAGAGCAGTAACAGTAGCGTACTGGCAGAAACAAGATTAAGGCAGATGACAAACTTGCTCGATACGTTCATGTTATCAACGCTTTTTGGTTATTCAGAAGCCAAAGAGAATAGCGTTTCACCTCCACAGAAAAAACGCCAGATTTTGGTGGGGCCGGGCAAAAAAAAGCCCACTCAAGAGTGGGCAAGAAATACTGGAAGCAATGTGAGCAATGTCGTTCTGAATACCTGAGTGATTTGCTCAACTATTCAGTAATGAGAAAGATAATCTTTCTCAGTAAAAGATGCAACCCCACGATGAGTGTGGAACGGCAATTTTTTACTGCTCATATTTTACTCAAACGAGCCGTGTGATTCTTATCACAAATTTCCTTTCTCAGATCCTGTGCTATCCTTTTCTGTGTCGTTGATTTAATGACAAAAACCATACAGAGAGGAAAGCTATGGGAATTTTATCCTGGATTATCTTTGGGCTGATTGCGGGGATCCTGGCGAAGTGGATTATGCCGGGCAAAGATGGCGGCGGTTTCATCGTCACGATCATTCTGGGGATTGTGGGTGCAGTCGTCGGTGGCTGGATCAGTACCCTGTTCGGCTTTGGCAGAGTTGATGGCTTCAACTTCGGCAGCTTTGTCGTCGCGGTGATTGGCGCGCTGGTTGTTCTGTTTATCTACAGAAAAATCAAAAGCTAAATCTGACCTGTGTTAAAAAAGGCTGCCTGACGGCGGCCTTTTTACTTTGGGCGTTACCACCAGCCTAACTGCGTACCGGCGACGGCCACGATGGCGACAATCAGCATGATGATGGTCGTTTTTCTCATTTAAGCCCCCGGCGCGGCGTAACCGCCAAGGAAAAACCAGCCTAAAAACACCACCGCCGTGATAAAAATCACCACCGGAAAGAGGATCCCTATTCTCATGCCATCACCTGTTTGAGTTTGTATAAGGCCGTAGAGTGTACGGTTTTAATCTAACGCGACAAAGCCTGTTTTGCTTTTTCCTTTTTTGTCCTGATACATCGCGAGGTCGGCGGTGCGCAGGGCGCTATCTTCATCCGTGCTGTGAGGATCAACAATAACGACACCAAGGCTTGCGCCGGGATAAAGAATGGTGGCATTACCCAACCCGTATTCGCCCGCAATAAGACCATTGAGGCGGGTTTTGATTGCGTTGACCTCTGTGCTGGCGTCGCCATCATCGCTGTGACTCAGGCTGGCAACCAGAAATTCATCGCCGCCGAGCCGGCCAATAATCTCATCCTGCGTTTGCTCGTGAGTCAGCCGCTTGCCGACCTGTACGAGGAAGCGGTCGCCCGCCTCATGCCCGTACTGGTCATTGATTCGCTTGAAATCATCGAGGTCAATAAAGGCCATCATGACCTTGCGGTTAAGATGGCGCGCCAGTGAGAACAGGGTGGTAAGGTTTTCAAAAATGGCGCGACGATTCGGCAGGCCGGTGAGGGCGTCGGTGTAAGAGTGGGCAATGAGCGCCGCGTTTGCTTCGCGAAGCTGAAGCACAAGCGACTCTTTCTGAATGTACTGACCAATTAACCCGGCAAAGAGCCTGATCACCTGCTCGCCACGCTCGCTGAACTGTTTCTGTGCGGTGCTGGCAGCGCAAAGCGTGCCATACAGAGAACCGTCAGCCAGGTGAACCGGCACGCTCATATAGGTTGTAATGCCCAGTGCTTTGGCCGCTTCACACTCCGGCCAGCGGTCGGGCACCTCGTTACTGAACAACGTGTCGCTGTCGATGGCGCGCTTGCACAGCGTTTCGTCCCAGGGCACGCTGAACCCTTCCGGGATCTGCATTTGCTTGCTGTTACGGGCATATAAAATGTGCTGCAAACGCGCATTGATATCGACTTTCGTCAGGTAGGTTGATTCCATATCCGTCACAATTTCCAGCATTTCCAGTAGCTGACGCACCAGACTGTCGAGAGATTGCTCAGTGGAGAGGGTTTCTGAAACACGGGCAAGAATGATATCTGACATGAGGCAGGTTGACTCCCATGCAGAAGACCTCTGTATCTGCATGTTATGCTGAAAATATAGACTCCGGTCATAGTAAAACATGAACAGGATTAATTTTATAGATTCTTCTGGAAGCGGATGAGGGAGAGGCTAAAAAAAAAGCCCCGATGTTGAGATCGGGGCAAAACATCTTGATTACGGAATGATGTTCTCTGGTCAGTGTGAGAACAGGCATCACTATAAGGGGGAATCGTGCAGGTTTAATGGAGAAATCATGGAGAAAACGGCGATGACCCGTTACTCTGACGTTTTTACACCCTGAAGGATCATGATAATGAAATATCTTCTCCTGGCGCTGGTGTTACCGCTGGCCGCCTGCTCAACAAAGACAACCCCTCCTGATGCGCCTCAACCGCCGCACGCTATTGGCATGGCAAACCCGGCGTCAGTGTACTGTCTGGAGAAAGGGGGAGAGCAAATCCCTGTTCAAAGCCCGCAGGGCGTACGTACCGAGTGCAAATTACCCGGCGGGGAAGTGATCGATGAATGGGATCTCTACCGCCGCGATCACCCGCAACCGACCAGATGACAACGGCAATAAAACTGCGATACACTTCTCTTTAGGATTATTCTTAGCCAGTTTCTGGCAGTACGTTTGCGAGAAGAAGTATGTTTCAGTTAAAACCGGGCAGCATGGCGATGATCGTGGGTGCGCGTACGGCGGCAGGCCGTCGAAATATCGGTAAATCCGTGGAGCTGTTTGGCCTCTGTCAGCCGGGCCAGCGTTTTGTGAACCCGGTTAACGGCGTCATGACGCAATTACCCGCCACGTCAGCGCGTGCGCTGTGGCTGGTCACCGGTGATGTTTATGCCTTTGATAACCAGCACGGTTTTGCGTTTGTTCGCCCGGAACATCTGATGCCGCTTACTCCCGACGAGATGCCACACAACGTGGATGCGCTGGCGATCGGTTAATCACAGTTTACGTAGCCAGTCTGCCAGTACCCGCGCGTGATTCTGCTCCGTATTTTTCGCCCCATAGAGTAGCGTCACGGTCTGCTGTTTGGCGAGAGCCGCCAGGCGTTTGCCTTCATCCTGATGCTGCGCCAGCTCTTTACGATAGGCTTCACTGAACGCGGTGAAATCTATCGTTTCACTGTGAAAAGCTTTTCGCAGTTCGCTGGACGGCGTTAGCGCTTTACACCACTCATCACAGGCGAGGTCGGTCTTTTTTATCCCTCGCGGCCAGAGTCTGTCGACCAGGATCCGGTAACCGTCTTTTGAGGTCGCCTGCTCATACACGCGTTTACATTGAATCATGGGTCCTCCTCATTTCCTTACGACGTTCAGCAACAACACTATAGCACCCGCCTTTTATCCACCCAATTTAAGGTATTGTGATAATTGCAAAAGATCGGTAGTCTGAGGTTCCTTATGTTATCTGAAAAGCCTCCGGCATAAGGAATCTCACATGGAACTCTCCCCGGTTAAAACGACGCTGCGCATTGCGCTGGTTGGTGATTACAATCCCGATGTTATTGCGCACCAGGCGATCCCGCTGGCGATTGACGACGCCGCTGCGGTTCTGGATCTCACCGCTGATTATGACTGGCTCGCCACGCCTGAGCTGACCAGCCCCGAAGACCTCGTCGGGTACGATGCCATCTGGCTGGTACCGGCAAGCCCGTATAAAAACACCGAGGCGGCGTTTATTGCGGCCCGTTACGCGCGTGAGAACAGCATCCCCTTTCTCGGCACCTGCGGCGGGTTCCAGCATGCGCTGATTGAGTATGCGCGTAATGTACTGGGCTGGCACGATGCAGGCCATGCCGAAACCGACACCGAGGGAAGGATGGTAATTGCGCCACTGACCTGCTCGCTGGTGGAAAAAAACGACGCGATCGAGCTGCGGAACAACACGCTGATTGCCAGAGCGTATGGCAAGCCGGAAATTCAGGAGGGATATCACTGCAATTACGGCGTCTCACCTGAGTTTGCCGACCAGCTTGAGCGGGGCGACATGCGCGTAACGGGCTGGGACGAACAGGGTGAGATCCGCGCGGCAGAGCTGGTAACCCATCCTTTCTTTGTCATCACCCTGTTCCAGCATGAGCGGGCCGCGCTGCAAGGGCGACCGGTCGTGCTGGTACAGGCCATGCTGCGGGCGGCGCAGGGATAAAAAAAGCAGACCTCCGGGTCTGCCTTGAATGTCAGCGGGGTGTGATCTCCCGGTCACGCCCGGCAAGCATACCGCATAACGCCATCACCACCGCGGCCAGCGCGCAGGCGAGCAGCGGAATGCGCCAGTCTCCGGCGGTATCATGAATTTTCCCCATCAGCGGTGGGCCACAGGCCGCCAGAAGATAGCCAATCGACTGTGCCATGCCGGAGAGCGCCGCGGCCTGATGGGCCGAGCTGGCGCGCAGCCCGATAAACGTCAGGCCGAGGATCATGGTGGCGCCGGATCCAAAGCCAAACACCAGCGTCCAGACGACGGCCAGCCCCGGCGCGAACCAGAACCCGGCCGCGCTGACGGCGCACATCAGGGCGACTAGCCCGGCAATGCCACGCTGATCGTTAAGACGGTGCAGGATCAGCGGAATGGCGAGACCGGGAACCGCGGTTGCCAGCTGGAGAAGCCCGTGCATGGAGCCAGCCTGCGTTTCGCTGTAGCCGTGGCTAAGCAAAATCGCGGGTAACCAGCCGATAATGACGTAGTAAATCAGCGAGTTAATGCCCAGAAAAAGCGTCACCTGCCAGGCGAGCGCCGAGCGCCAGATAGCCCGATTGTGCAACGCGCCCGCTCCGGTCAGGGTGGCAGCCGGTCTGTGGCGCCATTGCGGTAACCACAGCAGCAGCGCCACCAGCGGGAAGAACATCAGCATCAACAGCGCCCCGTGCCAGCCACCACTCCCCAGCGACAGTGGGACGATCAGCGCCGACCCTGCGGCAGCAGCGGCCCCCATCGTCAGCGAATAAGCCCCCGTCAGTTTTGCGACCTGGCCCGGAAAATCACGTTTGATTAAGCCGGGTAGCAGGACATTGCCCAGCGCAATCCCACAGCCCACGATCGCCGTACCGATAAACAGCAGCGAGGCCGACGGCAGCGAACGTACGCCAATCCCGATGCAAATCAGCAGCAGAGCGATAAAAAGGCTGCGCTCCATGCCCAGGCGCCGGGCGACGCCTGCGGCAAGGGGAGAGATAAAGGCGAAGGCCAGCAGAGGCAGCGTCGTGAGCAGGCCGGTTTGCGCCGTGCTTAAGCCATAGTCCTGTCGGATAGTGTCGAGCAGGGGGGCGACGCCGGTAAAGGTGACGCGCAGCGTCGTAGCAATCATCAGGATGCCTGCAACCAGCAGCGCACCCTGTTTCCCGGAAGGTTGAATAGCAGTAGTCATTATTGTCTCTTACGTTCAGGCGAGCGCATACCATACCGATTTAAGTCGTGGTTGAAATCATGCTAAAATGACAGTTTATCGCTAATATCGGACAACTTTATGTACGGACTGGGGCTCGACGGCTACGATCCCGATAGCCAGCACGACGCGGCGGTGGCCTTTCGCATCCGCGTGGTGGCACAGGAACAATATATTCCGCTGCATCAGCACCGCAAAGGGCAGCTGATTATGGCGCTGGGGGGCGCGATCACCTGTGAAGTGGAGAACGCGATGCTGATGGTGCCGCCCCAGTACGCGGTGTGGATCCCGGGACAAACGCCGCACAGCAACAAGGCGACGCCCGGCGCGCAGCTCTGCCTGTTATTTATTGAACCCGGTGCGCTCGAATTGCCGACGCGTACCTGTACGCTGAAAATATCGCCCCTGGTGCGGGAGCTGGTGCTGGCGCTTGCGGACAGGTCACGGGAGGAACTGCCTCTTCCCGCTACCGGAAGGCTGGTTGACGTCCTGTTTGATGAACTGCCCCTGCAACCGCAGGAGCATCTACAGCTGCCGGTATCTCCGCATCCAAAAATTCGCCTGATGAGCGAGACCATGGCAAACGAACCTGCCGCCTGGCAGACGCTGGCGCAGTGGGCAAGCCACTTTGCCATGAGCGAGCGCAATCTGGCGCGGCTGGTGGTGAAAGAGACCGGCTTAAGCTTTCGCCGCTGGCGGCACCAGCTCCAGCTGATTGTCGCATTGCAGTTTTTGATCGGCGGAAAGTCGGTTCAGCAGGCGGCGCAGGCGCTGGGGTATGACTCCACCACCGCCTTCATCACCATGTTTAAGAAAGGACTGGGACAGACGCCCGCCCGCTATATCGCCAGCCTGACTACGACTTCCCGATAAACAGCGAAACCAGACCGGCAGCAATCAGCGGGCCAACCGGCACGCCACGAAACAGCGCCACGCCTAACACGGTGCCCACCAGCAGCCCGGCCACCAGCGAAGGCTGGCTGCTCATCAGCGTCACGCCGCGCCCGCCAAGCCACGAGACAAAAACGCCCACCGCAATCGCCACCAGCGATTTCCAGTTTACAAAGGAGTGCAGCAGCGTTGAGGCCGGTAGCGTTCCGCTGGCAATCGGGGCCATTACGCCGATGGTCAAAATAATGATCCCGATGGTAAGCCCCTGTTTTTCTATCCACGGGAAGAAGGTATTCAACGGTGTGACGCGAACGATGATCAGGACCAGAATGGAAATCGCAACGGTGGTGTTGTGGCTGACAAAACCCAGAGCAGCCAGGGCCAGAAGTATGAGCAGTGTAGGGTCGAACATGAGGAGATCCTTGCCAAAAATAGTAAGCTTGCTTACTTTACGCGCAAACGCGACGGCAGGCAGGCTTTACTGAAAAAATTGTCTATTTTTGGGCACTTGCCTGACGTCAGTCCACCAGCTGCTGGATAAGCGGACTCCCTTCGCGGATAAATACCGGGATGGTTTCCAGCGCCGCAGGCACCCGGATATGCTCCCCACCGGCGTAGCGCTCACCGTTAAGGGCGACCCAGCTATTGCCCGTCGGCAGCCAGACATCGCGCTCACGCTGACCGGCCTGCATAACCGGCGCCACCAGCAGATCTTCGCCAAACAGATACTGATCTTCACACGCCCAGCTCTGCTTATCCTGCGGATAGTGCCAGAACAGTGGACGTATGAGCGGGTCTCCGTGCAGATGAGCCTGCTGGTACAACGCGTCAACATACGGGCGCAGGGTTTCGCGCACGGTAAGCCAGTGCTGCATGATGGCGTAATTCTCTTCTCCGTAACTCCACAGCTCATTAGGCGAACCGCTGTTACACTGAAGAATGCCGTCACGGTAGCGCTCCGGGGGCTGGATCTGCGGTTCGCGATAGCCGTGCATGCGCAGAACCGGTGTAAATACCGCCCACTGGAACCAACGGATCAGCAATTCGTGGAACGCCTGGTCGTTAACGTTCCCTCCCTGGAAGCCACCGATATCGGTCGTCCACCATGGGATCCCCGCCAGCCCCATATTCAGTCCCGCGGCGAGTTGATTGCGAAAAGCATGGAACGAGGAGTGGACATCACCCGACCACGCCAGCACGCCGAAGCGCTGGCTGCCTGCCCAGGCGCAGCGTACCAGGTTAACAATGTCGGTTTCGCCGTTTGCCTGAAGCCCATCGTAAAAGCCCTGCGCAAAGTCACGCGGGTAGCGATTGCCCACTTCCAGCACCGGACCGGCGTGGTAGCGATAGTTGTCAAAATCATAGGCTCGGTATTCCGGTTCCGCTTCGTCCAGCCAGAACAGCTTAATGCCCATGTCGTAGTAATTTTTCTTCACCGTATCCCAGACGAATTTCCGCGCCTCAGGATGGGTCGCATCAAAGAAGGTGGTATTGCCCATAAAATCGAGGTTGACCTGTACGCCACGTTCACTGCTTACCAGCCAGCCTTTGGCTTTCATCAGCGGGTAGAGAGGGCTGCGCGCCTCTACCGTTGGCCACACCGACACCATCAGCGCAATACCCATTTCGCGCAACTCGTCGACCATCCCTTCAGGATCGGGCCAGTCTACGGGGTCGAAGCACCAGGTGCCCTGATTCGGCCAGTGGAAAAAGTCGATGACCATCACCGATAGCGGCAGATTACGGCGGCGATACTCCCGCGCAACCTCCAGCACCTCCTGCTGGGTGCGGTAGCGTAATTTGCACTGCCACAGCCCGCTGATAAACGCCGGGGCGGAGGGCGGAGTACCGGTGGCTTTCACATACTGGCGGGTGATATCCGCCACCGTGTCGGCGGCGGTGATCCAGTAGTCCATTTCTCCCGTCACGCGGGCGCGCCATTCCGTCTGATTTTTTGCAAAGCTGGCTTCACCAATCGCCGGGTTGTTCCACAGCAGGCCATAGCCAAGGCTGGACTGCATAAAGGGCACGCTGGCCTGGGAGTTGCGCTGCGCCAGTTCCAGCGTACAGCCTTTCAGATCCAGCCACGGCTGTTGATACTGACCCATGCCATAGATGCGTTCATCCGGACGCGATTCAAACCGGACGGTGAGCTGATATTTCCCACCCATTAGCGGCTTAAATTCGCGGCCATCCAGCTTCAGGGCGCTGACATATTTATCCTGGCTCTTCTCGCTGGCACCGATACCCACCGTTGAACGCTGGCGCCACATCTCTTCCAGCAGCAGTTCGCCGCGCTGATTGTAGAAGGCCAGCTGACCTTTAAGGTTCAGCGTCGCGGTAATATTGCCGTTGCGCAGCGTCAGGCTTTCCGCTTCGGCGACAATCTCAGCCTGGCAAGGGGCGGCGGGCAACAGTGCCTGTAAAGCGTCATCAAAAGCCGGGGAGCAGGTAGCCCTGACGCGCAGGCTGTTTTCCCCCCACGGTTCAATACGCAGGATCTGGCGTTCAAAACGCCATTCGATGCTGTTGGAATGTTGGATCAGCTCACTCATGGATAACGCGTCCTTCTAAACAGGGTGTTTGGCAAGATGGATGGATTGCATTGTGCTGTCGTCGAGCTTGTACCAGCGCAGCGTGGCAAACGCGCAGAGTGACAAGACGCCAGGCACGACGGTGAAGAGGGCGATGATGCAGTACATGGCCGTGGTGGTCTGTTCCGGGGCATTGGCAACATAGCCGCTTAAGCCCAGCGTCCAGCCAACAATCGCGCCGCTGATCGCCATTCCCAGCTTGAGTACGGCGAGGAAGGTGGAGAAGATCACGCCGTCCATGCGTTTCCCCTGTTTCCATTCGCCGTAATCGGCGACGTCCGCCATCATTACCCACATCAGCGTGGTGGTGGCCTGGTAAAGGGTGGAGACGATAAACGTCATGGGCACCAGAATAAGCACTGACTTAGGCGCAAAGAACAGGGCGATGCTGAGTACCCCCGCCAGTACGGAACAGTATCCAAACATCTGCACTTTGCTGACGTTCTGCGTCAGACGTTTGGCCAGCGCGCTGCCTGCGGCTTTCCCGAGAATATGCGCCCCGAGCATCCACATAAAATAGCTCGCGCTACCGAGATAATAAGTGACGAAATACATCATTGCGCCAAGGCGAATAACGCCAAAACCAATGTTGGTTAATACCAGGACGGCGACAACCCGCCATTGGTCGTTTCGTAATAAATCCCGCAGTTCCGCAAGATAATTATTGTGGGTGGCGGGAGCCTTAATACGTTCACGCGTATTGGCGAAGCAGATCCAGAACATGACGACCGCGATGGTCGCCATAATGGCCATCGCCCAGCGGTAGCCCAGTAATTTATCATCGCCGCCTAAAAACTCTGCCAGCGGCATCATAAAGAATGTCGACAGCGCGCCACCCAGCGTGGCCAGGAAAAAGCGATAGGACTGGAGGGAAATTCGCGCATCGTTGTCGGGCGTAATCACCGCGCCCATGGAGCAATAGGGAATATTGATTGCGGTATACATCAGCATCATCAGGGTATAGCTGACGGTGGCGAAAATCATTTTACCGTGCAGATCGAGCGACGCCGGCACGGCGTAGGTGAGCAGACAACTTGCGCCAAAGGGCAGCGCCAGCCACAGCATCCAGGGGCGGAATTTGCCCCAGCGCGTGCGCGTCCTGTCTGCGATATAGCCCATCGCCGGGTCTATTATGGCATCGGCGGTTCTCGCCAGAAGAAACATGGTGCCCACGAATGCGGCAGGTAGCCCCACCACGTCCGTATAGTAAAACGTCAGAAAAATAATGACGTTATCCAGCCCAATATGGCTCGCCATATCGCCTAACCCATAACTGATTTTTTCTTTACGGGTAATTATTTCGGTCATTGTATTCACCTTGCCATTGTAAGGTTTATTTATGAGGTGCTCCGTAAACAGGGTTAACCAGGATGAAAAGGTTAACAATTGCGAGATCTGGCATCGGGGTTACGTAAATTTCTTTTCGTGATACCGGTAACAAATAAAGTATTTAAACAGTGACTTTATATGGGGGAAGGATAGTTAACAGCGAATCGTTTCAGCGGAAAAATAGTTATTTCGCGGACGCGTCATTGTCATTTAACTGTCATTGTGCGGGGGTAAAAAAGAGGCAAACGGGCAAAGCAGAGGGCATCATGAACGATCCTATGTTTGTCGAAACGCTGATTATCTCCTCATCGTTTTTTATCATCGCGATTATTTTGATTGCTTCCGTGCTGCTGCTGGAAAACGGCTGACCGTTAGCCAGCCGCTGTATTTACTGTTTACGGAACGTCACCAGTTCAGGACGGGCGATACGCAGATAGTCCTGGGTATCCATAATCACCGATTTTTCCAGCAGGCCGGCGTTAAACGCGATCTCGTCGAAGCGCTCAAACAGCAGCGGATCGGCGACCAGCGTCAGATCCGGATGAAAGCTGAAGGGGGGAATGGCGCCAAAAACGCAGCCGGTAAGCGCATCCACTTCAGCCGGACTGGCGAGCGAGGCCTTTAGCCCACCGAAATGGCTGGCCAGCAGACTCAGATCGGCCTGTCGATCGGCGGCGAGGATTGCCAGAATATGTTTCTTAACGCCGTTGCCTTTTACCTTGCAGACCAGTGCTTTTGCACCCTGTCGGAGATCGGTCCCGCGAATTTCACTGACCGCTTCGCATTTCCCAACGGCCTCATGCGCCACCACACGAAAGCGCGCCTCCTGCTCGGTTAATAAGCTGATTAGCTGCTGATGGGTCGTCGTCCCGGTCACGTCATCAGACATAACGATTTCACCTGTGATTTGCCAATACGTAGCTTGCTACATTAGCACGGGACGGAGAGGGCTGAAAGAAAACAGCCAGCGGGCGCGCTGGCTGTTGGGTCATGCGTTGCTGGTGGACGACTGCTTCTGGAGTAATTCGCTAAAATGTAAGTGCCTGAATTTAAATAATATAAATCCTTCCCCAAAACATCCCCAAAATAATTCCCCAAAACTCCCTGTCTAAATCACAACTTTTTTCCATTCTAGACCACGGTCATCTCCATACATTACGCTCATTGCTTCGGTTTTATGCCCTAAAAGAGTTTTGACATCTATACCCTGAGCTTTGTATGTTCTTGATGAAAGCGAGCGCTGTTCATGAAACGGCGGGAGGGCAGTGCAATCCTTAGGCCAGGTAATATTTGCTTTATCTCTTGCCTCCTTAAAATATCTTGAAATTGTTTTTTCGGGAACGTGAGATCCCGCTTTACCGTAGGCGTGATGCTTAACATGGTGGATCAGATAAGGACTCACTACTCTATCGCGACACTTACTAATAACATCAGCCAGAGTCAACCCGATTGCATCGCACCTTAAATTTAAAGGAATAGCTAACTTCATTCCGGTTTTATTTTGGGTAACATGAAGGTGATTATCCCAAATGTCACTAAACTTCATCTCGACTATGTCACCTATCCTTTGCCCGGTTACTAAAGCTAAAAGCATAGAATTTTGAGCGCAAGGCGGCAAAGAGCCTGCGCTTTCAAAAATCAACTTCCATTGTTCAATGCTAAGTCTGCTTCGTTTCACTTTGGCTATTGGATTTTTTACAGCTAAGGCTGGGTTGTAGCCAGGATCAACCTCGCCAGCATGCTGCGCCTCTTTGAACACGTCGTTTAGTACGCTTCTTATCAGTTGGCCCATTCTGTGCTTTCCCTCTGCCTTATATTCATCAATAATTTTTGCAATGAGTCTTGTATCAACATCCTTCAGGCGAAGGTTTGGCACTCTATCTGCGAGAATCTGAGAACATAATCGTCTGGATTTTACAGTAGGGTTTTTTATCTCACCGTCACGCAACCTTTCCATCTGAATTTCGATGTATTTTTTAATCCACTCAGAAACACGTATACCTTGATCCTTTTTCCCTGAGCTCTTCATTGCCATATCAATCAGAGCATAAGATTGCTGAGTTTCTTGTTCTGCTGTTATACGGTTCATCTCGATTGCAGCAGCTTTTGCCGCTTCATCATCTGTTCCGAATCCAATAAATGAACCTGTTACAGGGTGGCGATATTGCCAATAAATTTTTGAAGTACGTTTATCTAACTTACAGTAAAGGTTGGGTATTTTGACATTATGTTTTCTGGGGCGAGCTGCCATTTATTGCTTTCTCCACTAACTGGCGGGCCTTGTCTGATAATGATGACGAAATATCAACACTGCCAACCATGCCAACAAAACGAGCATCTTCATCTATTACCCAGCGTCGACCTTGCTTTAAGGCTGGCGGATAAGTCTGTTTGGTCTTTGCTATTTTGTTTAATGCTGAGTTGCTTAATGGATATTTGAATCCATTAGGACCAGATGCCCACTCATGAAGTGTTACTAACTGCCCCATGCGTTTCTCTCCACTTTACCGGCTGCACCCGGCTATCTTTTATAGAAAATGCATGATGAGCACCCACCACGGAGGCCATCATTGCAGGTACGACATCTTTTCGTTTCGTTGTTATAAAGCTGGTTGGCTATCTCCTTTGAAATAAGTACTGGCATAGGAACGAGGATAACCAGCTTTTTGAGCCTGTCGATTTCACCGGCAAGCTCCAGCAGGCGGGAGCGGCAATCCTCTGCCTCTTCGCGCCACCATGCCACGTCGGATTTAAGGCGGCGCAGGCGCCGCTGTTTGAGTTTGCTCACCATGGCAGCCACCCCATTTGCTGAAGTGCGCCGATTGCCAGAAGCACGAACATTACTGCGTCGAATGGGTTAGGCATGGTTAAACACCCCTTTCACTGCACCCCAGGCAATCTCAAGCATGGATGCCCATGCCACGTAAAGGTGAATCCCTGCGGCCACACCAAAGCCAATTATCATTGCGTATTTCAGCGCTTCGGATTTACTCACGGCTTCACCTCCTGCTGCGGTGCTGCTGGCATTGGCATCCAGTGGGTAACAAATATGTGCTCAATGCAGTTCATTTGATTACCGCCACGCATGTCAAAAAACAGTCCGGAATGCTCATCGAAGTAAGATACATAACGGTATCCCATCTTGTTCTGAACAATTACTTCCTGCTCGTCTTCCGGCATCCGCTCACTGCAAGACACCCAACCATCCGGAATCACCGGAGAGTTGCCAGTCACAACGTCAGCGCGAACATAAAGCGTGTCGTCCTGGTGCTGATTGTCGCTGCACCACGTTAATTCGCTGAACTCGCCGTTCTCAGGCCATACTCCAGCAGTCTGAAGCCAAATATGCTCTGGCGCATCCTTGCATGGCGTATTGGCTGGCAACGTGTAAGTCGTCGTTACAGGTTCAGCACCCTGAAGCATGGCGGCGCACATTGCGTCATATTCAGAAATTGGCTGCAACCTGTATCCATCAGGCACAGATACCGCCGTTGGCTGAGCTGGAGGATAATTTGCCAACATCCAACTAATTACGTAGTCGGCCTTGAACCGCTCAACCGGAAAACCTTCATTCCAATCGCGGAAATGATAAATAACCTGACGCAGTTCCGGAATCTTATCTTTAGCTTCCAGCGATGCCAGCGCTAACTTCATCGCAGCAAGCGCCATGGCCACATCTTCGTTTACTGCGCCTGGCGTCGCATCGCGCTCTTCTTCAAGCTCCGCGATTGTCTGCTGGAGCCATTCTTTGGTAAGTGTGCTCATGATGCTTCTCCATGACGCTGAACGGCGATAGCTTTGTGCTCGTCGATAATCTCCACGACTTCTGCATGGACCAATCCTTCGAGATAGATAACACCTGTGTCGCTTATACCCGCCAGGCTGATCAGCTCTACAAGGCGACGCGCTTTCTTAACGCTAATTTCTGGCGCTATAACGCTGCGGGTAACTTTCTTCTTACCTTTGGCAGCAGCAGAAGCTTTATCCTTCTGAAGCACCTCACCGGCCTTTTCGCCAAACTCTTTTACTCTGTCTACGGCCACATCTACAGACACGGCTCCGGACTTAACTTCTTTCTGAACGTCGTGATTGGCTGTGCTAAGAAGCAGAAGTTTTTCGACAGTAGGGACAGACTTGTTGACCAGTTTTGCAATCTCGCTGGTGGTCTGGTTGAAGGCGTTATGAAGCTCCTGAATAACAGCTGCCTGTTCCATATCAGATAGCGGGAGCTGGTTGTTACTGGTCATGATGCGCGCCAGGCGCTGAACATCGTTACCGTTGAACGGCATGATATGGATGCGGTCTACTGGCTTACCAGCTTCTGCACAGCGCGCATAGCAGCGACGCCGACGGTGGCCTTCAACAACCCACACTCCACCTTCATCACGGGCGATAACCTCCAGCGGGGGAACGGAGCCACCATTCATCAGAAAGTTGAAGAGGTCATCATCTGCCTGGCGGGTACGCTCATCATCTTCGCGTTTGTTGAAACCTTCCCGCACATGGATTTGGTCAAGGCTGATAAACATCCCGGTATCGGTACGCTTGATGGTCCCGTCACGGGTCATTTGCTTGAATGAGTTAGCCATTAGAGAGCCACCTCGTTATTTTGGGAAATGACGACGGTAGACAACTCACGCAGCTCTCGCTGGGCTTCAAGTAAATGCATATTGGTTCTGCTCTTCGTGTGGCGTTCAACAATGCGGTCACACTCTTTGGCCCAGCTTGCGACATCTTCACGCAGGGTAGCGTTCTGGGCAGCCAGTTCCTTACGCTGAGCCATCGCTTCACAAAGCGCGACGCTGGTATAGTCCAGGCGGTTAGCCAGTTCGGTCATAATTCCGCGATAAGCTGGCGGAAGAAGAGGGGCGGCCTTACGCGCTGCGTCGATCAGCTGCTCCCGGGTCATACGTGGTTGTAACTCGGTGACGTTCTGTGTGTTCGTCATGGATAGTTTCTCCGTGTTATACGCGCTCTGCACAGCGCTGAATTTTGGTTGCACGAATCCCGGCACTTGAATGCTGCCAAATTCGTAATTATTCATTAGGTATTAAAAATATTCGCGATTATCAGAACGAACGCGTTCGAGAATAATTTTTGCTTCATCCAAGGTTGGTGCAAGCAAGGCTTTCTCTATCGCTCTGGCAAAACTAATCGCATCGCATTCGTAATTGTCTGCCCGTGATTCCCAATCAGATGCCTCTTCTTCAGCAGAAGAAATACGGTCATCGTATTCATATTCCAGCTCGTGGCGAACCTCAGCGCGAAGACTTTCACGAATAATGTCTGACGCTTCTTCAAGTGGAAGGATGACCAGTAAATTTTCGGGCTGATAAGTACCATATTTAACAGCCAAATCATTTGCAGACATGCTACCTCCAGAAAAAGCGCCCGCCGCTGAGCGGGCAAATAACATTTTTCCAATCCAACCAGAACAGGCTCATCGTCTCCTGTTGGTTGAGATGGCGTTATTACCATCACCAAGCACCCTGAGGATGCTTGAGGCTGGCAGCCACAATCGACACTGCAATGTCGACACGTTACTTCTCCACAATTGAGAGCGCGTTCTCCTGAGTTGATTTAACGACTACGGCCTCTCAAGTTGAACGCTGAACGCGCTTTCAGTTGTGTAAAAGGGGCGGTCGACATTAAGGACATTCAAAACTGCCGACCGCCAAGACTACACACAGCAATCAAAACTTTGCCTGTCTTTTCACCACATCAGGCTCGGTGGATCTGGCTATTCCCCAACAACCAGAGTTCAGTTAATCTGGATATCCCCAGCAACCACATGAGTACTTTTCAATGAAAAATTATTCAGATTATGAAGAGCGGCACATGTCTCCTTTTAAGAGACCTGAGCCACCAAAACCCAACGACGAAGACTGAGGTACCGCATGAACCGCGACGATATAATTTTTGATATTCATTATTCGCACTATCTGGAAAAGATGTTTGCCACCCTTACAGGGCGGATTGACCGAATAATTACGTTCATAATTATTTTGTCCGGGTGCGGCGTATTTGTTTCCGTGACTGGCTATTTTATTGTCGGCGCATTGATAGCTGCGTTGTCGATCTGCCAGGTTGTATTTCAGTTCTCCCGGGCGTCAGGTGTTGCGGCAGAGCATGCAAGAAAATACCTGGCATTGATCACAGATGAGCCTGCACTATCGAATGAGGAATTGTTGTCCCGCTTTAAACTTTTGCAGGATTCCGATTCGGAGCCATGGGGATCGCTTAAACCAGCCGCGCATAAACGCGCTTCAATAGTGCTTGGTCGCATTGACAATTCCCGTGCTCTCACTAGCAAAGAGGCTTTTCTCGCGAGGCTTGGGGGAGATCTTCCAGTATAGGATTTCAAGATGATTGAAAGAGCTGGTGGACATAAGCCAACACAACCACGGCCACCTGTCCAACCAAGTCCCCGCCCGCAGGGTTAGGGATATCCAGATTGTTAAAGAGCAAAGCGTCCTATGGGCGCTTTTTTATTTTCTGAATGCATCCTCGTCTCTTCCGAGGTGTCACACCTGATCGCCACGCTGGTGAAACGTCTCTGGCCGTCGTGCTTGCCTGGCTTGCACATTCCGGCTACCCGCTGGATCTGGATATGTCTTGCAAGGAATCCCCGGACCGCTGCGGCACATGTGCCATATGCCGTACTGCAACTGCTGCCTGTCTTTTCACCACATCAGGCTCAGTGGTATTCTTGGAGTTCTCACACAACCAAGAAGGATATTACAAATGGACGAAGTTAAGTTCTCTTGCCCAGAATGCAGTAGCGAACTCTTCGATAGCACCGCGATACCTGAAGGTTCTGACAGTTTTGCGGGAGCTGTCTGTGGAAATTGTGGTCACGTTGTAACTGAAGACGAGAGCTCTCAGTTCGATGATCAGCTTGCCAATGATTACTTCGACAATCTCACCAGGAACCTTTTCGATTAATGGCAAGTAACGCTTGCTGACCGCCTCAACAACCTGCGTTTGAGCTTTCAAGGCGCTGCAATCTACATGCAGCGTCAATTCGACATAGCCACAGCTCTTACACTTATTGCTAATAGGCGCAAAGGTCTCGCCGGCTGGCAACTTAATCGTCTTTCTGTTTGCGCTTGTGCTCATACTTGCTACCCACAATGTTCGCTGCTGATGATTGAAATATACAAAACGTATTCATTATGGTCAATACAATTTGTATACAAAAAATCGGCGTTAACATTATGTATTTGTTTCTTAACGGAAGGATTGATGAAAAGAATTGCGCTTAAGGCTTAAGATATGTAGTGCAGTAAGATTTTAGAGCCCAGCCTGGAAGCTGGGTATAAAAAAATTTTTAGAGAAGCCGTAACTTGGTTTCAACTGCTACGCCGATGATTCGACAGTTGCCGTTGATTGGCATAAGTGGCCATTGAGGATTAAGCCCTTTTAAATATTTTTGACCACCATCAATGATTAACTTTTTGAATGTAGCTTCATTTGTATCTGAAAGTTTTGCAATCACCAAGCTGCCGTTTATAGGGTCTCTTCCTGTGTCAAATAAGACAAAAGTGCCCTCAGGTATACTCAGTCCAACTGGCGCTGTCATAGAATCTCCTTCAACTTCTAGCCAGAATGCCTCTCCCTGAATATGTGCATCGGACTCAAGCCATAGATCGATATCTTTCAAGGTATAAGCTTCAACAGCTTCTCCCCACGCCCCAGCTTTAACGCTACTCAAAACCGGATACTTTTTACCAGCCTTATATGGCCCAACGTACTCAACATCCCCTTTGAGGGTCTCATCAACTATTAGACCTCCCGCGCCAACGGAGAAATGTTTTTTTCCTAAAAACTCTAGGATTTGTGCGATCTCCCCCAGGCTAGGTTCACGGCGTGCATTCAGCCAATGGCTTACTGCACCTTTAGTTATACCAAGATGTTCTGCCAGCTGCTCTTGAGTAATTCCCTGAGATTTCATCAGGGATTTAGCGAGGTCGTACCATTTCATAGTCATACCAAAATAATACAACTTGTATACCTTAAATCGAGTCACAAAACGTATATTCATCTTGTAGATTTAAGATACAAAATGTATATTCATCCTGTTAACGGGAGAGTCAAATGAATAATCTACGAGCTATCAGAACAAATCTGGGCATTACACAAGGGCACCTAGCACGCGCACTTGGTGTAACAAAAGGGGCTGTTTGTCATTACGAAAACAGCAAAAGGAAAATGAACATCGATCAGTGCCGTGCAATCGTTTCTGCCCTTAATGATTTCGGCGCGGAAGTGAGTATCGATGATGTTTTCCCACCGCTGAAGTCTAGTGAAACTGCGGTGTAAACATAACTACCAAAGGAAAATCAATATGGTAGAGCCAAGTCTGAAAGAAGTAGTTAAAGCGATGTGCAAAGCGTATCCAGGAGGTCGTGAGGCTATGGCCGGTGCTCTTGGTATGTCAGTAACACAGTTCAACAACAACCTGTACGAGAAGAACGGCTGCCGCTTCTTCGAAGTGAACGAGCTGGAGGCCATGGAAGATATCTCGAATACGTCCCTCCTGGCGGATTACTTTGCCCGTCGCCGTGGCGCGCTGCTGGTGGACGTTCCTCAACTTGAAGACCTTGATCGTGTCGACCTGTTTGATCGTGCCATGAGAACGTCAGCAGCGCGTGGACGTGTTGATACCGTGATCCAGAGAGCTCTCGAAGATGGAGTAATCGAACGTCATGAAGCTGAAGAAATCAATGAATATCACCGCCGTCATCTGGCAGCGCGTGAAGAAGAGATCCGCGCGATTGTCGCGCTGTTTAGCCGTAAGAAAAGCCAAAAGAAGTGACGCCCGCGAGTGTGCAGCTCCGGGCGTCGTGGCGTGTCGTATTCAGTGGAGAAACTAACGCATGAACAGTTTAAACCGATTGAGACCAGCGAAGCAATTCAGATGCCTTCCACTGGTGGGAAAAGATTCCCCGTTCGGCTATGTGGAGAGATTAAACAACCAGGCGGATCAGAACAACTACCAGCCTGAGAACGCGATGGTAGAGGCATTTGCACTGATGAACGAGAAGGGGCGTGAGGAATGGCTGAAGTTGACCGGCGATTCAGAGACCACAGAGGCATCACCGTCCACGTCATCAGGTGGGAGCCCGAGACTCGACGCGTTATATACCTTCGCGAAGGGTACGATCATGAGTGCTTCAGCCCTCTTGAGCAATTCCAGCGTAAATTTACAGAGTTAAAGGACGACCATGAGCACTAAATTAACAGGTTACGTTTGGGACGCTTGCGCTTCTTCAGGCATGAAGCTGTCCAGCGTTGCCATCATGGCGCGTCTGGCAGACTTCAGCAGTGATGAAGGGGTTAGCTGGCCTTCTATTGCTACCATCGCGCGCCAGATTGGTGCTGGTGAGAGCACGGTACGCACAGCTATTTCTCAGTTGGAAAAAGACGGTTGGTTAACCCGCCAGCAGCGTCGTAAAGGCAACCGCAATGCTTCGAATGTTTACCAGCTCAATGTTTCGAAATTACAGGCAGCTGCCTTTTCTCACCTGTCAGAATCTGACGCGTCAAAATCTGATGCATCAAAATCCGACCCGTCAAAATTCGATGCGTCGAAAAACAGCAATGACGGCAGTTTTCACCCGTCAGAATCTGGTGGGGATCCGTCAGTAAAATCAACTACTGATCCATCAGATATAAAACCTTCTTGTCAGGTTGCCCCGCAACCCGACGATGAGAGTACTGGCAAGAAGACTGACCCTGAAGTTTTGCTGACTGACAATTCCAGACTGGTACTGAAACATCTCAACCAGGTGAGCTGTTCTCGTTTCCAGAATTGCTCTGCGTCGCTGGATAACATCCGCGCAAGACTTCGCGAGGGCTTCACTTCTGAAGAACTCATGCTGGTGGTCGATTACAAGCACGAGCACTGGAAAGGACTGAAGGATTACCAGTACATGCGTCCAAAAACTTTGTTCTCCCCCGGAAACTTCCCAGGCTACCTACAGATTGCAACTCGCTGGGATGCGAAGGGCAGACCACAACGCGAAGATTGGGATGCAGCACGTAAGAAAAACTCCCTTACCTTCGGCGGGCCAGATAAAGCAATCCCAGCAGGTTTCAGAGGAGCTAAGCCATGAGCCTCTTGAAAGACATTCAGATTTTCATCGCCACTAACCCTGGCTTAACGAACAAAGAGATTGCGGCATCAATGCCACAGTACGACGTTCATGCTGTTCAGCGCGGTGTATGCCATCTGGTCAAACTGAATCGCGCAACCCGCCAGCATAACGGCAAGTGCTACCAGTATTTTGCCAAAGCACCGGGCGGGGAGGTTGGCGAGGGGCGTTCTGCACTGAAAATCAACCGGGCTGATAAACCAGCTGTACCAGAGCAGGAAGAAGGTCTGAATCCGGCTGTGACCACAATGATGGATAAGGCTCAAGGCCTGTTTGAAAAAGGTCTCTACCACCGTGCGGCCACCGTTCTGATGGATGCCTTCAATCTTACTAAGAACGAAGAGCAGCGGATGAAGATACTGATTGAGCGTCAGCGTTGCCTGAGCATGGCGCCGAAAGTTAAAGCACCCTCTGATGCATGGTGTCTGGCTGGCCGAGCGAGGAATGTCTGATGAAATATTCACTGATTTATGCCGACCCTGTGCGGGAATACGGGAACACCATCAGCAATGGCGCTGCAAATAACCATTACGGCACGATGAAGCTTATCGACATGAAGCGCTTGCCGGTTTGGGACCTGGCTGCCGATGATGCAGTTCTGGCTATGTGGTTTACCGGAACCCACACCCGCGAAGCTATCGAACTGGCTGAAGCGTGGGGCTTTAAGGTCCGCACGATGAAGGGCTTTACCTGGGTAAAGTTCAACCCACTGGCAGAGCAGCATATCAACAAAGCACTTCAGGCAGGCCGTGTGGAAGATTTTTACGACTTCCTCGACCTGCTGAACGCACAGACACGCATGAACGGCGGAAACTACACCCGAGCCAATACCGAAGACCTGTTGATCGCCACCAGGGGAAATGGACTTGAACGCAAGTGCGCCAGCATCAAGCAGGTTATCTACAGTCCACTCGGTAAGCACAGCCAGAAGCCAGCAGAGGCGCGTTTCCGTCTGGAAAAACTTTATGGTGACGTCCCGCGCATCGAACTATTCAGCCGTTGCGGTGCGCCTGGCTGGGACCACTGGGGAAATCAATCTGAATCACCAGCCGTTGAGCTTATACCGGCAGTTGCCGTTCCCATGAAAAAACAACAGGAGCGCGCCGCATGAAAAAGCTATCTACCGAGCATGAGAACGCTGTGCGTGATGTAGCCCGTCAATGCAACGATGCCATCAAAAAAGCCCTAAAGCAGAAGCCAAAGCCAAGCTGGAATGTCGTAGTGCCTCCGATCCTGAAGGAGTACCACGAGAAGGTTAAACCTATGGGAGTTAGCCTGGTGATGTTCAACAGCGTAATCGGACGCCTAAACGGGCGTTATGGAGTCGAGTCATGATCGAATTAACGCCGCGTCAGAATGAAGTGTTCGAAGCTATCAAGGTTCATATCGAAAAGGCTGGCTTCCCACCTACGATGCTGGAGCTTGCCGGATTAATTGGCTGCGCATCACCGAACGCTGCTGTAGCGCACGTGAAGTCACTTAAGAAAAAGGGTTACATCACTGTTGCTCCTGGCGCAGCCAGGGGCATTACCGTCGTCAAAACGGAATGGGATGCAGATCCAGTGACGATCATCAAAGACCTGCTATCCGGTGGAGAAAAGGCCAGAGATAACGCTGTGGATTGGCTGAAAAAACAGGGAGTGACGTTATGAAACTGGTGCTCCCGTTCCCACCGAGCGTAAACACATACTGGCGAGCCCCGAACAAGGGGCCGTTAAAAGGCCGCCATCTTATCAGCGAGAAGGGCAGGGCATACCAGAGCGCGGCATGTGCAGCGATCATTGAGCAACTGCGTTGCCTTCCAAAACCATCATCATCACCAGCTGCGGTGGAGATCCTTCTCTTTCCGCCAGATGCCCGCCGCCGCGACATCGACAACTACAACAAGGCGTTGTTTGACGCGCTCACGCACGCAGGCATTTGGGAGGATGACAGCCAGGTGCAGAGAATGCTGGTGGAGTGGGGACCTAAAGTGCATGGCGGAAGGGTAGAAATATCGATAACTAGGCATCAACCAACAATGGGGGGAATTGGGTGAGAGCCATACTGACGCCTGAAATTGCGCCAATGTCCGGGGTGGTTCTGTTCCGCCCTGGTACAGAACTGCTCTGGTTATTCCGTCAGGGAAGGGTAGTTATTGAGCCACCATCCGAAGCCATACAGCATCTGCCATCGGGATTAATCCCTGAAGCCCACCAGCCCCTGACTGACGATGCCAACATGCAGGCTATTTTCGTTAACGAAAGGGTCATTCAGCGAGCTGGTGGATTGAGTAGCCTTGATGCCTGGCTGGAGAGAAAATTTGAATGTCAGTGGCCTCACACTGACTGGCATGCCAGTGACTTTACGGTAATGCGCCACGCTCCAGGGAGCATTCGTCTTTGCTGGTCATGTGATAACCATTTACGTGAGCAAACCACTGAAAGACTGGCAGGAATTGCCATGCAGAACCTGGTAAAATGGCTGCTGGAAAGGGTAAATATTGATTTAGGTTTCAGCACTGACCACACTCTTTCGCTTCCTGAGTTCTGCTGGTGGATGGTACGTAATGATCTGGCTGACCTTGTTCCTGAATCGGTGGCGAGTAAAGCACTCAGAATCAAGCCAGAACAACACAGTTCGGTGATGAGGGAAAGCGACATTGTCCCGTCATTACCGGCTACGCAAATCTTTCAGGAGAAGGCAAAAAAGATAGTGGTGGTGAAGGTTGATCCTGAAACTCCGGAATCTTTCATGCTGAGGCCAAAGCGCCGACGCTGGGAAAACGAGAAATACACCCGCTGGGTGACGTCGCAGCAGTGCTGTTGCTGTAATAACCCGGCAGACGACCCCCACCACCTGATAGGCCACGGGCAGGGTGGAATGGGTACTAAGGCGCATGACCTGTTTGTGATACCGCTGTGCAGAGCGCATCACGACGAGTTACACGCTGATCCCGTGGCATTTGAAGCGAAATACGGCGACCAGTTAACGCTGCTGTTTCGATTTTTAGATCGTGCGCTGGCAATCGGCGTATTAGCATGAACAGTGGAGAAAAAATGCGCGATATGTATGAAATTATGGACCTCTGGGGAGCTTGGGCCGTTGCTGATAGTAGTGGAGTCGACTGGCAACCTATCGCAGCTGGTTTTAAGGGGTTGCTGCCGCACGGTAAGAAGTCACGTCTGCAATGTGACGACGATGAAGGGATTATGATTGATGGTTGTGTTGCTAGATTGAAGAAATACAAACCTGAAGAATACGAACTGATAATCGCTCACTTTGTGTTAGGGATCTCGCTGAGGACGATTGCGAAAAAAAGAAAATGTTGTGATGGAACTGTTCGTAAAGAACTTCAGACAGCTTTGGGGTTTGTTGAAGGATGTCTAGCAATTATTACTGACAGTGTGACATAAAAAATAGAATGTGTTCGTTGTCAATTTTTCAAAAAAGGATGGGAACTGTTTATATCCAACATAGATAAGACCTCCATAGAACATGGCAGATGCGAGATATTTAACAGTTTTCATCCTTTTTATAGCTTTGTCGATAAGACCTATAATACTACTTTTTATACTGTCTGCATTATCCTTAATTTCTTTGTTTTCTTCAAATTTCAGATACTTATCGAAAGCAGATTCCACTCGCGAACGCAAGTTATCGAAGGTTTCATTAAATATCTCAATGGATATATAATTTACTTTTTTTATCATCCAAAGACCAGTTACTATTAAAATAGCCTCAGTGGTTTCATTAGCTTTAACCAAACCGCCTGCTGCTATAAGCGCACCAGGAATAGTCAGTGCTTTAGTCTGATTAGATGATATATACTAAAATTGCTGTATTTCCCATAGTGCTTGCCTAACTTGACCTGTTTCCCGCAATCCCGGCTGTCCGCGTAGTTGACCTGTTTCCCACAGTCCCGGATGTCTGTAAAGTTGACCTGTTTTCCACAGTCCTGGCCGTCCGCGGAGTTGACCTGTTTCCCACAGTCCTGGCCGTCCGCGGAGTTGACCTGTTTCCCACAGTCCCGGACGTCTGCAAAGTTGACCTGTTTCCCACAGTCCTGGCCGTCCGCGGAGTTGACCTGTTTCCCACAGTCCCGGACGTCTGCAAAGTTGACCTGTTTCCCCCAGTCCCGGACGTCTGCAAAGTTGACCTGTTTCCCACAGTCCGGGCCGTCTGCAAAGTTGACCTGTTTCCCACAGTCCGGGCCGTCCGCGGAGTTGACTTGTTTCCCACACTCCCGGTCATCCGTGAAGTTGACCTGTTTCCCATAGTCCGGGCCGTCCGTGAAGTTGACCTGTTTCCCATAGTCCGGGCCGTCCGCGAAGTTGACCTGTTTCCCATAGTCCTGAGCGTCCATAAAGTTGACCTGTTTCCCACAGAGGATGGAAAACTCTTCTTGTGCTGAGCGTAAGAGCTATCTGCCGGAACGGTTCCTCTTCGCTTCCTCGCCAGTTCGCTCGCTACGCTCGGTTACATGGCTGCGGCGAGCGCTGATACCTTTCTCTATACCCTTTTGTACGACTTGTTGTGTGATGGTCATAAGTGCGTCTGCGTGTTGCGGCACTGTGATTGAGTGGCACGCCCGTCGAACTTCTCCCCCCTCCTGTTGAGAGCGAAATCAAAACAATATGATTTTTTGCTTGCAACATGACTCTTTTTGTTCAAAATGACAAAAAACGTCATGAGGTGATAAATGAACAATATTGAGCAGTTACGGAAAGTTGCTACACGTGCAGGTAAGCTTCTGACATCTTTGAGCGAGAGTATCCGCCAGCAAAAAGAGGAATTGAAGCTTACCGAGTTCTATCAGGAATACAGCAAAGCCGCTCTGTATAAGCTGCCTAAGCTCAGTAAAGGCAGTGTTGAGTATGCTGTGGCCGAAATGGAAGCCGGTGGCTACATTTTCAAAAAGAAACCTTCTGGTAATACGATGAAATACGCGATGACGATTCAGAATGTCATCGATCTGTATAACCACCGTAAAGTACCCAAGTACAGGGATCGCTTTGATAAAGCCTTTACGATTTTTGTATGTAATCTTAAAGGTGGTGGTTCCAAGACAGTTTCTACCGCTTCATTATCACATGCTTTTCGAGCTCATCCTCAGCTTCTGTTCGAAGACCTACGTATTCTGGCCATCGATTTCGATCCGCAGGCATCTCTGACAATGTTCCTGAGCCATGAAAATTCAGTGGGCCTGGTTGAAAATACGGCTGCTCAGGCCATGCTCCAGAACGTGTCTCGTGAAGAATTACTTTCCGATTTTATAGTACCGTCTATTATCCCTGGTGTTGATGTAATCCCCGCTTCCATTGACGATGCATTCCTTGCTGAAGGCTGGAAGGGATTGTGTGAAGAACATCTTCCAGGGAAAAATATTCATGCTGTGCTTAAAGATAACATTATCGATAAGCTCCAGCATGACTACGACTTTATTTTCCTTGATAGTGGTCCTCACCTTGATGCGTTCCTGAAAAACTGTATTGGGGCGGCAGACCTGATGTTGACCCCTCTTCCACCGGCTACGGTTGATTTTCATTCTTCCCTGAAGTTTGTGGCCAGCCTCCCTGCCCTCATAGATTCCATTGAAATGGATGGGCACACCTGCAATCTCATCGGTAATGTCGGCTTCATGTCCAAGATCCTGAACAAGTCTGATCACAAAATTTGCCATAGTCAGGCCAAAGAGGTTTTCGGTGCCGATATGCTAGACATGGTTCTGCCGAGACTGGATGGTTTCGAACGCTGTGGGGAGACTTTTGACACAGTTATTTCAGCAAATCCAGCAACCTATGATGGAAGTACAGAGGCACTAAAAAGCGCAAAATCAGCAGCGGAAGACTTTGCGAAGGCAGTCTTTGATCGCATCGAGTTCATTCGTACTAACGGAGGTATGTGATGTCGAATGAGAAAAGAAAAACCATCGGCAGACAGTTAAATACCCAGGCGTCAATTGCGGAAATGACGGACACCGGTAGAAGCCAGGTATTTACCTTAAAAACCGGCAGGAAGGTAACGTTCCGGTTTGTTCGGGTGCCTGCATCTGAAGTTGAAAGTAAGACCTTCGTAAACCAGGAAAACAACGGAAGAGATCAACTGGCACTGACCAGGGAGTCCCTGAAATCCATTATCCAGACGATTAAGTTTCAGCAGTTCTTTCCCTGTATTGGTATTAAGCAAAGTGAAAGGATTGAGATACTGGATGGTTCAAGACGGCGAGCCTCAGCAATTTTTGTCCGTTCAGGCCTTGATGTAATGGTTACCGAAGAGCATTTATCAGCTGATGAAGCTCGCCAACTGGCTAAAGATATCCAGACAGCTAAAGAACATAATCTTCGGGAGATTGGCCTGAGATTGATCGCTCTTAAAGAGTCCGGATTTAATCAAAAGGAAATTGCTGAACTGGAGGGGTTATCTCAAGCTAAAGTTACCAGGGCGCTGCAGGCGGCGGCCGTACCGCAAGACTTGATTTCTCTGTTCCCGGTTCAGTCGGAGCTATCGTTTAGTGACTATAAACTTCTTTTAGAAGTTAATGAAAAACTCAGTGAAAAGGGATTAACGCCTGAAGAACTCATTCAGTCTGTATCAGCTCAGCTCGATGCAATTTTGAGTGAAGGCGAGCGACCAGAAGACGAACAGAAAGCCAGTATACTGAAGCTGATTTCTCAGGCATCTCAGGCATTGATAGATCCATCTCCCAAGGAAAAGTCAGTGGTTTCCCCACTCTGGTCTTTTGAAGAAAAGGACAAGTTCGCGCGTAAGCGTGTGAAAGGGCGTACGCTGACTTATGAGTTTAGCCGTATGTCAAAAGTGATTCAGGATGAACTGGACAAGGCTATCAACGAGGTCCTTGACAGAAATTTGAGTCAATAATTTCGCCATGGCGATTTCACATCTAACTTATTGTAATTAGGCAGTTTAGGCTGAGAATTTCAAGGTGAAATCGCCAAAGTTTTACGCCAGTTTCGCTGCAGGAATATCTGACCATCGTGTCGTATAAGCAGGAGAAAGCATCTCCCGTTTCATTTGCCATTCCGGGGCAATACCCCGCCCCGCAAACCATACTTTACCCAGCCCTGAGTTGTTGATCCCGTCCAGAACCCTCATCAGCTCAGCACTGTGAGGGCGTGGCGGGCGTTCGTCGAACAGCTGCAGCTGCGAAACGCCGGAGCCGGTGAAGTCATTCAGCATAACTCCGGCTTTGGCATACCGGTGTCCATCCCTCCAGATACGCTCCAGAGCCGTTGTGGCGGCTGCAATGATGTCCCTGGTGTCCTGAGTGGGTGTAAGAAGTTTTTCCGTAGCCACGTTGCCGTAGTAAGGTTCTTTAACGGCGAACGGAGACGTTTTGATGAAAACGGAAATATGCCGGCAATACTGGTGCTCTTTACGCAGCTTTTCAGAGGCCCGCTCTGCGTGCTGACAGATAGCCTGACGGAGTGACTCGTACTCCGTGATCTTCACGCCAAAACTGCGGCTGCAGACAATTTGCTGTTTCGTCGGAGGGGCTTCCTCAAGCGAAAGGCAGCTTTCCCCGTTCAGTTCACGTACCGTTCGCTCAAGGACCACAGAAAAATTTTTGCGGATGAAGGCCGGGTTCGTCAGGGCGAGATCGAGCGCGGTCTTAATGCCCAGCACATTCAGCTTGCGTGCAATACGGTTACCCACCCCCCAGATTTCTTTAACCGGCTGCAGTGAAAGCAGTTTCCGCGTTCTCTGCGGATTTCCCCTGGTCAGAGCAAGTACGCCACGAAGCTGTTTCCACTCTTTTGAGGCCCACTGGGCTGATTTTGCAAGGGTCTTCGTTGGTCCGGCGCCCACGCCAATGGTCAGGTGGGTACAGTCATACACGTGCTGACGCAGCTGCCGGCCGAAGTCCTCAAGCTCCATACAGTGCTCCACGCCGGTCAAATCGAGGAACATCTCATCAATTGAATACTGTTCCACTCTGTGGGCCAGTTCCTCCAGGCAGTTCATCACGCGCGCGGACATCGAGGCGTAAAGTTCATAATTACTTGAAAACGAATATATTTTTTCCGGGTACCTTTCGTTTTTTATCTGAAACCACGGAGTTCCCATTTTGATCCAGGGCTTCGCCTCGGCACTGCGAGCGATTACGTTCCCGTCGTTGTTGCTCAGGACGACTATCGGCTTTCCTTTCAAATCCGGTCGGAAAACACGTTCACAGCTGGCATAGAAGCTGTTCACATCGGCCAGGGCAAACATCAGTACATCTCCCTCGGGCGGTGGATGATATGCGTGACGACGCCAAAGATATCCAGCTCGTCGGGGTCAGGATAAATCGGCGACCAGGAGGCATTCATGGGCTGCAGCGTCAGTCGAGGCGTCAGCAGAAGCCGTTTAACCGTAAACTCCCCCTGTACGCTGGCGACAACGATATCGCCGTGCCGCGGCTTTTCAGCACTGTCCACAACCAGCAGATCGCCATTGTACAGACTACCGTCCGCCATGCTGTCTCCGCTGGCACGCAGGTAGTACGTCGCGCTCGGATGCCGTATGCAGTAATCATGGAGATCCAGATCGGACTCGACATAGTCAGCGGCAGGGCTGGGAAAACCGCAGCTGGCCAGATCGGCAAACAATGGATGGGCCTGTGGCGGGTGTTCTTTCCCGGTGCTGAAAAGCTGTAGCTTCATCTTTCCTCCTGACACTCTAATTTTACTGGTTATGTATACAGTATATTTAACAGCGTGACGATAATCCAGATCGCCTGCCGGGTAATGGTGCCAACTTACTGATTTAGTGTACGATGGTGTTTTTGAGGTGCTCCCGTGGCTTCCATCTCCATCAGTTGTCCCTCCTGCTCAGCTACTGAAGGCGTGGTGCGTAACGGTAAAAGTACTGCCGGACATCAGCGCTATCTCTGCTCTCACTGCCGTAAAACATGGCAGCTACAGTTCACT